>JAAYMS010000040.1 GCA_012521295.1 Bacillota bacterium | reverse complement strand
GTTTTTGGCAGAAGATATTAGGAGGATGTAAATTCGAATTATTAGGGTAAGGAGTCGAGGGCATTGAGCAAAGCAGCGTACGACGTGAATCTGACGGACTCCCGCGATGCGGAACAGACCATCAGAGAACTGCAGGAAGAGCTCAAGAGAGAGCGGCGCCTCCTGCGAGCCATCATCAACAATCTTTCGTCTGCTGTTTACGCGAAGGATTTAGAAGGACGCAAGATCCTGGCCAACAAAGTCGATGTGGCGAACATCGGTTTTGAGAATGAGGAAGACGTTGTAGGCAAGACTGACTTTGACATGTTTCCCCGCCATATTGCCGAGAAGTTCTGGCAGGATGATCTTCGGGTCCTCAAGTACGGTGAAGCAGTAATTGATCGAGAAGAGCTGTTATCTGAAAGCAATGGCGATCAGCGGTGGCTGCGCACATCGAAACTACCCCTCAGGGATGAAGATGGCAGAATAATTGGTTTGATTGGTTTCGGCCACGATATTACGCAGGAGAAGAGATTAGAACAAGAGAACGCTCGGGTTCAGGCCCAGATCAGCGAACAACAAGAAACAGTCGAGCAGATGATGGCCGATTTGGCCGGCATCCCTGAAAAAGTCGGTAAACTAGTAAACGGGATTTCTTACATAGCTAAACAGACCAAGATGCTATCGATTAATGCGGCAATCGAAGCGGCCCGTGTAGGTGAGATGGGCCGAGGCTTCGAAGTTGTTGCCCACGAAGTGGGTCAGCTTTCTGATCGATCCAGCGAGGCCGCTACGCAGGTGCGTGCCGCCATTGCTGAAGTGGAAAAACTTGTGAAGGGGATTATGGAGGCGTGGGAAGCAACTAAGGTTGCTCCCGGCCAAGCAGCGGCATCTGTCGAAAGCCGCAGCAAATAAGAAAAGACTTCCCACCCATTCCTGGGCCTTGCCCGCGGAATGGGTTTTCTTTTTGCCGGGTTTCTGCATACAGTGGCATGCGCAATAGTAGCGGCATGGTAATGAAATAGGTTACAATTATACAGGAAGCAGTGTAACCTATGGGAGGATTGATTATGTGTAAACTAGCCAGCCGAGCTTATAAAGAAGAGGACACTATTGTTCAGGTTGGCAATGTGCTGATAGGCGGAGATGAACCGGTTTTCATCGCCGGCCCCTGTTCGATTGAGTCTGCCGAACAGGTCGGGCAGATCGCACAGGCGGTGAAGGGACATGCTCATATTCTGCGTGGCGGGGCATTTAAGCCGCGCTCTTCACCATACAGTTTTCAAGGGCTGGCTGAAGAGGGGCTGATTCTGCTCCAAAGGGCAGGACAGGAGGCGGGGCTGCCCACCGTGAGTGAGGTCGTCTCTCCCGAGGATGTAGAGCTTGTGGCACAATACGTGGACATGCTGCAGATCGGAGCCCGTAATATGCAGAACTATGCGCTCCTCAAGAAGGTGGGGCGCTGCGGTAAGCCGGTTCTCCTAAAGAGAGGTATCGCCGCTACTATTGAGGAATGGTTGATGTCGGCAGAATACATCATGAGCGAAGGCAATCCCAATGTTGTACTATGTGAGCGGGGTATCCGTACCTTTGAACCTTTGACCCGCAATACTCTTGATATCAGTGCTGTGCCTGTCGTCCACCACCTCAGTCATCTACCAGTATTGGTGGATCCCAGCCATGCAGCTGGGAAATGGGATCTCGTAGAGCCCCTGGCCTTAGCCGCCATGGCAGCAGGTGCCGATGGCCTCATGGTCGAAGTGCACAACCATCCCGACGAAGCGCTCTCTGATGGCCCCCAATCGCTGCTGCCCAAGCGGTACTGTCAGCTGGTGGAGAAGGCAAGGGAGATCAGGGCGCTCGCAAAGAGGAGGAAAACCAATGTTTAGAGGCACGATCCGCGTTCCAGGAGATAAGTCCATTACTCACAGGGCCCTTATCTTAGCTGCACTGGCGGAAGGGACTAGTGAGGTGTTTGGCCCGCTGCGCAGTGATGATTGCCGCAGTACAGTTAACTGTCTGCGCCGTCTGGGAGTGCAGATTGCAGAGTTTCCAGATAAGACAGTAGTAGAAGGGTTAGGCATGACCGGCCTGGTATCACCCGAAGCCCCGTTGGATTGTGGCAACTCGGGAACAACGATGCGCTTGTTGGCAGGTGTGTTGGCCGCTCAGCCCTTTGTCAGCGTCTTGACTGGCGATGATTCGCTGAACACTCGCCCGATGGGGCGTATTGTTGAGCCTCTCAAGCAGATGGGTGCCTTGATTAAAGGGCGCCAGTACGATCAATTTGCACCGTTGGTTATTCGGGGTGGGAGCCTTCAGGGCATTACTTATGAGCTGCCAACGGCTAGTGCCCAGGTAAAGTCGGCAATTCTTTTGGCCGGCCTGAATGCTGAGGGTGAGACAAGGCTGAGGGGGCGCATTGATTCGCGTGACCATAGCGAGCGGATGTTGGCCGTCTTCGGAGCTGACATTGACACCACAGATGAGGAGATCGTCCTTCGCCCTGGCCACTCCCTCAAAGCTCAGACTGTACATATTCCCGGCGATATTTCATCGGCCGCCTTTTTTATTGCCGCCGCAGCTGCCGTGCCTGGGTCTTACCTAGAAGTAGAAGATGTAGGGCTGAATCCGACTCGAACCGGGTTTGTCGACGTACTGCAGGCCATGGGCGCTGACATCGAAGTTCTTTATGAGCATGACTTGGCCGGTGAACCAGTGGGGCGGATCGTTGTCCGTGGACGCGAACTAGAGGGAACAGTAATTGACGGGAAGCTTATTCCCCGCGTTATTGATGAACT
>JAAYMS010000039.1 GCA_012521295.1 Bacillota bacterium | reverse complement strand
TCGTAGATAACCTTCGCTCGTGTGAATAGCCTGAGCAGCACCCCGTTTGGCAGGAGCTCCGGATCATGGAAGTGATAGACATCAGCTCTCTGGCGCAGCGCCAGGCGGAAGGCCCGCCAGGTAAGGCCAAACATCCGGCTCAGGCGGTTCCGCGGCTTAGGCAAAGCGATGATCTTCACCCCGTCCACCACTTCATCCCTCTCATGCTGGGCGATCAGGGTAACATCGTAACCCGCCTGAACCAGGGTCTTTGCCTGCTTGTGGAAGATGCGAGTGTCAAAAGGCGGATGGACGGTGGTGAGAATACAGACTTTAGCGTTCATTTAGCACCTCGCGGTACAGCTCAATGGTCTTCTCCGCGTTCTTTTCCCAGGTATAGTCCTCCAAGACCATCTTACGCGCCCGTTCTCCCATGGCTCGGGCTTCTTCCGGATGACTCAGAAGGAAATCCAGGGCCTCGACGAGGCTATCGAGATCTCGTGGTTTTACAAGGAGGCCGGTCTCACCATAAATTACGATACCGTCAACCCCTTGTCCCCGAACCGCAATCACCGGCTTCGCATGTGCCATTGCTTCAACATAGACAAGGCCAAACGTCTCTTGCCAACTTGGCAACGTGAACACTTCACAGCTAGCCATATATTTCATGACTTGTTCCTGTGATACCTGCCCGACAAACACGACATAACTTGTGAGACCTAAATCCCGCGTTAGTTCCTCTAACTTGGTCCTTTCTGGCCCATCGCCTACTACCAGATATAAAATGTTCTCATACTTTTTGGTCAACTGCTTGATAGCACGTATATTGAGGTCAATGCCCTTGATTGAGATTAAACGAGATACGCTCAACAAGACACGGCGCCCCTCATAAGCCGAAAGTAGATCACTATTCCCTGTGAAGACCTCGCCAGCACTGATTCCATAACCAATAACCACCGGCTTAATCCTGAACCGAGAAACAAAAGCTTTCGCTAGTCGTGGACTAGGAGAGATCACTTGCTTCGCATAGGAAAAAACTCTTTCTAAAGCTGACAGACAGTCTTGGCTTCTGTTGGCGGAGATGTCTAGATCTGTAGCCTGGAAGGTTACAACTAAAGGCTTCCTATACTCCATGCTGATGAGCATACCGGCGTAGCCATCGGGCAAAGCCATATGGGCATGGATCAGATCGAATGGGAACTTAGGCTCGATTTCTCTAACTAGCCTTTTGATGCCCCAATACATGCGGACACCAGAAGAGGCGAGCAACAAGGCCTTCGGGAAAACCAAGTATCTCGGGTAGTAGGCCTCGATTCCCTCAATCACATCACGGTTTGGGACTTGAGAATAAGATTTCCACTTGTGGGACAGGTACATTATTGGAAAAGGAGCCCACGCAGTTGGTGATAGAACTTTTTGTATACAACCTTGCGCTTCTAGCGCCTTGATCGCATTGTGCATAGCGATTCCAAGTAGTTGGTCATAGGGCCGAGGATAGAGATGGGTAATATGAAGCACCCTCATTTCATCAGCACCTCCTGAACTGTTGCCCTCCTCAGTCGCCACTGGGAGTAAGCCAACCCCAAGAACAACAGCAAAATCGGCATGAGCTGTAGAGAGTGGTAGATAGCCGCGAGCATCATGTAGAGCGCGTAACCCACGAGCGTGCCTTGAAGGGCAACCGAGAGCGCCACAACTGAAGGCTCGGAGGTGACATTGCGAATGCGAGAAAGACCGAAGAATAAGCTCCCGAAGAGACATAGAAAGACCGCTAGCCCAACCACTCCGTACCTCCTCAACAGCAACAGCCACTCATTGTCCACAATAGTTCCCATGTCAGCCTTCCCAGGTCCCCAGCCCAACCAAGGAGATTCTAACCAAATGGCAAAATGTGTCTCCCAATTAGCAACCCGTCCCTGCCAGCTTGTAGCTTCGGTGAACGTCGCCAGCTGGCCAAAACGGAAAAACGCCTTCTCCGGCATAACCTGCAAAATTAAGGCCACGATAACACACCCCAGCAGTACAAACGTCAACAGGCGCCTGAACTTGCGCTTCAAACCTTTCTGCCTGAGAAACAAGAACAGAACTGTTGCCCCCGCGAGGAGTAAGGCAACCAGAGCAGATCGGGAAAGAGTAAGGATAAGGGCAAGTCCGAAGACCGGCAGCGTGCCCCAACACAGTAGTCGCAGCTTCCACTCCTGAAGGAACAACGCGCCGGACAGCGCAAGCGAGGCGGCTAGTACCATGAGTGCACCAAACTCATTAGGATTCGGCGTGGTGCCGGTGACCCTGCCATGAACGAGTAAACCTCTCATCTGGGTTGGTGCGTAATAGGGGGAAACTACCTCGTTGATGCCGGGAAAGTCGATGTATTGAAGAAAGCTAAAAAAAGCAGAGAGCACGAGGGCGAGCAAGGCGAGCTTGTAGTAACGCTTCAGGTTCGTAGGACTGATGTTTTGGCTCGCAGCTAGCGCGAAAATCAAGAAATACAAAAACACCTTAGCTAATTCCCAGAAGTCTCGCCCGATGATCAGTTGTCCCTTTAGCCACGCTGCGTACACCATTGATAACACGATAGAGAAACCGAATAGACCAAACCACTTGTATGCAGGACAACAGCGTAGTCGGATTGGGCGCCCTGTAGCGAGATGGCCCAGGAACAGCAACCCCAACGCCGCAATGACGATGATAAACTCGGGGCGGACGTCAGGGATCCCACCAGGCAAGCGAATGCAAGGAAAGAGAATCGCTGCTATCAGCAGTGCTGGCAGCGCCCGCCTATGCGAGAGCACACCATCTCGCCCGAAGAACAAGGCGATGCCAAAAAGCAGAGCAATCACGCCCACGGCCAACAGCGCGCCAAGCGTCGGCTGCCGCAAGACGAGCCAAACCAGGGCTATGACACCGAAGCTCGCGCCACACCATAACAAAAGGTTGCGCCAACATTGTACCGCCAAAGTGATTTGGTTACCGCTCACGATTGCTTTCCCCCTCTAATAAAGCACCAACCTCGTGAATTTCAGTCTCAATTCGCTCCTC
>JAAYMS010000005.1 GCA_012521295.1 Bacillota bacterium | reverse complement strand
TGGCTTAACACTGCTTCCAAGTTACCTGTTTCCTCACCTACGGCAATCATTTGAACAAGCATCTTCGGAAAGACCCAGTGGTCCTCCAGTGGAGTACTGATACCCTGCCCCCGCTCAACGCCCTGCCTGGCATGTGTAAGGGCTCTGCGGATCACCGTGTTGTCAATGAGCCGCTCAAGTATTCCCAGAGACTCCACCATGGAGATACCGCTATTTAGGAGGAGTGCTAGGGTCCGGCAGAACCTCGAGTAAATCACCATCTGCTGAAGCTGCCCGATTACTGGGATTTTGAGGCTGACGGTGTCTTTCTGGGCTCTTCCAGTCTGAGTTTTCAGATACAGCCGGCCCAAAACTACGAGCAGAACAACGATTCCAAGTGCTATATACCAGTACTCTGCCAACCAGTCCCGCACCGCTAAAACCCGTTGTGTGATAAGCGGTGGTTCGATGCCAAACGATGCAAAGTTATTGACCAACATTGGCAGAACAAAGAACAGTAGAGCAAAAACCATGATCACAGAAACGCCTGTGATTATTGCTGGATACATTAAAGCCTCAGAAATCTTCTTCCTCAACTCATCCTCTCGTTCGTAATAGACTGCCAAACGATCCAATATCTCTGGCAGAGCACCGGCAATTTCTCCCGCTTCAACAAGGTGTACGAACACATTGGGAAACATGTCTTTGTGCTTTTCCAAAGCCTTGGTAAAAGATGAGCCGCCCGCCACATCCAGGCGAATGTCGGTTAGAGATTTACTGAGGCGTTTTTCAAGTGATTGTTCTGCTAAGAGCTGCAAACTATTGACCAGTGACAAACCAGTACCAAGCATTATTGCGAATTGGCGGCAGAAGATGGCTAAGTATTTTGGTTTGAGAGGCCCTTTTGACTCCAGCAGAGTCAAGGTAGTTGATTTGGGTGCCTCACGGAGAGATGTGATGATGTACCCCTGCTGACGCAGTTTTGCGGCAGCCAACTCACGGTTTTCCACTTCAATATATCCGTGGACACCTTTCCCCTCTCGGGTCTTACCCTTATATGCAAAGCGTTTCATTGTCCATCGTCCTTCAGCTCCTGACTAGCCATTCGCTGACGCTATTGTGTGAACGGGATCGATTAGTCCCCTATTTGCCAGATCATTTAGTGCCGACTCCATGGTCTGCATGCCAAAACGCTTACCAGTTTCGATCATTGAAGGAATCTGATGTGTCTTCCCGTCGCGAATCATGTTGCGGATCGCTGGAGTCCCGAGCATCACTTCCACAGCAGGCACCATACCCGTTCCGTCAAGGCGAGGAATCAACAACTGCGATACGACGGCCTCTAGAACAGACGCCAGTTGAACGCGGATCTGCTGCTGATTCTCTGGAGGGAACACATCGATGATACGATCTATCGTCTTTGCGGCACCACGTGTATGCAGGGTAGAAAGAACCAAGTGTCCCGTTTCAGCCGCAGTCAGTGCGGTGGCTATCGTTTCTAAATCCCTCATTTCTCCGACAAGAATAACGTCAGGATCACCCCGCAGCGCTGCTCGCAGACCGCTGGCGAAGGTCTCAGTATCAGTTCCGATTTCTCTCTGGTTCACGATGCACTTCTTGTGTTCGTGGAGATACTCAATTGGGTCTTCTAAAGTAATGATCACGCCTCTGCGGGTTTGATTGATCCGCTCGATCATTGCCGCTAAAGTGGTGGACTTACCACTGCCAGTGGGCCCAGTTACAAGCACAAGCCCATCCCGCTTACGGCACAAATCGTCCAGCACATCAGGTAAGCCCAGATCTTTGATGGATCTAACAGAACCTGTAATTACCCGCATAGCAATAGCAGGTGAACCACGCTGCCGAAACAGACTGCAGCGGAATCTTCCCAAGCCAGCTACTCCGTAGGAAAAATCAACTTCGCCAGTCTGCTCAAAGATCTGCCAGTGCCGCGGATCCGTGATATTGCGGGCCAACTCCTCAATATGAGCTGGGCGCAGAGGAGCAAACCCGTTGATAGGGGTCAGCGAGCCAAGAATTCTCAGAAACGGGGGTACACCTGGGCTCAAGTGAAGATCCGAAGCCCTTTGGTCAATTGCAATCTCTAAGAGCTGCAGCATGCTGTCGGCGATCAGCATTAGATAACCCCCTCGTTCTCCACGCTGTAGACGGTACGGAGCAGCTCTTCTGTTGTAGTAACACCCCGCACCAGCTTGTCCACCGCGTTAACCGGCAGTGTTTCCATCCCACCGCGGATCGCGATCTCTAATAGTTCGCTTTCATGTGCACCATCATCAATCGCTCTGCGGATGTCTTTGGTAAACAACATCACCTCTTCGACCACGGTCCGCCCTCTGTAACCGGTATCATTGCACAGAGGACAGCCTGTGCCCTGATACACATACTCAGGCGGCTCGATTCCAAGCGACTGAATAAAGCGCACAGCGACCGGATTGTCTAGAGGCACTGATTTCTTGCATTCAGGGCAGATGGTGCGAACCAGGCGCTGGGCAATTACCCCAATCACCGTCGAACTGATGAGATAGGGTTCGATACCCATATTGAGCAAGCGGACAACCGAAGCTACCGCACTGTTGGTATGGAGCGTCGAAAGAACCAAATGCCCAGTAAGCGCTGAACGCACTGCAATATCGGCAGTTTCCCGATCGCGGATCTCACCCACCATGATGATATCAGGGTCCTGCCGCAGTACAGTTCGGAGCCCGGTCGCAAAAGTCAGATCAACCCGAGGGTTAACCTGTACTTGGTTAATCCCCTCTAGGCGGTATTCCACAGGATCTTCTACAGTAATGATGTTCTTTTCTGGGGAATTAAGCTGATTGAGAAAGCCGTAAAGAGTGGTCGTCTTACCGCTCCCTGTGGGTCCTGTAACCAGAATCAACCCCTGACTCTGGCGAAGCATAGCCTGGATACGTTGGAAATTCTGCGCGGCGAAGCCAAAATCCTCCAATTCGAGCACATTGTGTGTTCTGTGTAAAATCCGGGCTACGATCTTTTCTCCGTAAACTGTCGGAAGTGTAGAAATCCTGACATCGACGGTAAGGTCATCGAGCCGCAGCTGCAGCCGTCCATCCTGGGGGCGCCGCCTTTCCGTAATGTCCAAGTTAGCCATGATCTTAATCCGAGAATTAACATCGCCTCGCAGGTGCCTCGGAACCACCATAACGTCACGCATAATTCCATCAATACGGTAGCGCACTCTGAGGTCGTCTTCTCGGGGCTCGAGGTGGACATCGCTCGCCCTCTGCTTTACTGCCTGCTCGAGGATCATGTTGGCAAGCTTGACTCCGGGAGCATCGCCTAGAATAGCTTCTTCGCGTTCCTTTTCTGCCTGTTCTTCAACAGCCGAGTCGTCCGCACCGTACTGCGCAAAAACCTGCTTGGCAGTACTGGCAATATCCAGCGAGCGGCGATAAGCATCTTCGATTTCCGTCGCTGTCGCAATCATTGGCCTTATGAGAAGTCCAGTAAGACGCTGCAGGTCATCGATGATCATGATGTTGAGCGGATCTACCATCGCTACAGAGAGGAAATTCCCCTCCTGTTCTATGGGGAGAACCTGCTGTTCACGGATTATTGACTCCGGAACCAACCTCACTACATCGCTTGAGACATAGCGGCGCTTAAAATCAACCCTTGGAATTCTCAGGTGTTCGCTGAGGGCATCAGCAATATCGTCGGGTGAAATAAATCCAAGCTTGATCAGGGCCTCACCGAGCTTCTCACCACTCTCGCGCTGCCTCTCCAAAGCTAGCCTCAGCTCGTCGTCTGTTAATAAGCCGCGTTCTCTGAGAATATCACCGAGCCGCTTGCGCCGTCCCACTGCCACTCCTCCCTTCGCATGAAAAAACCGGCCAAGGCACTAAAGCCGTGGCCGGTTGCACCACTAACTCAGGATATCCAAGGTGCCCACATAAGAATATCCGTCATTGTCTTCCACTTGCTATATACTTAATATTTGTGTTACTAATATCATACTATACGACAACCTACCAGGTCAATCCATATTTAGAGTAAACTAGCTTGAATAAAAAACGCACACTCAAGCCGTTTCTTCTCCATCTCGCAGCTGATTCGATAAGGCTCCGTTAACGATCCCGCATGGAAAAGATTATTGGCATGACATCCCCCGCTGCAGTAATACTTGGCCCAGCAGGTCTTGCAGACCGGCTTGTTCAGCACGTGGCTGTCCTTGAGTTTATCAGACAGCGCTGTATTCACCAAGCCTTCAGTTACGCTTCCTACAGAGAACTCGTCCTTGCCCACAAATTGATGACAGGGGTAGAGCTTGCCATCTGGTGCAACAGCCAGGTACTCAAACCCTGCACCGCAGCCGGACAGGCGCTTATATAAGCAGGGGCCCTTTTTCAGCTCCACGTTGAAATGGAAGAAGTTGAACCGTTGGCTTGAATTATAGCGCTCGAGGAAGAGCTCCGCCAAACGCTCATATTCTTCGAGAATCTTCGGCAGGTGGTCTTCAGTGAGGGCGTAAGGCTCGCCTCCGTCTGCCACGACCGGTTCCATGGAGATTTCATCAAACCCCAGATCATTTAAGTGAGCCACATCCGCGGCAAAATCAAGATTGTTGGCAGTAAAGGTCCCCCGAACATAGTAACTGCGGCCATTTCTCAGCTGCTTCATCTCCTGAAACTTGGGCACGATGATGTCATACACCGATCCGTTCCCAGAAATAGTACGCCGCATATGGTCGTTTACCTGCTTACGCCCATCGATGCTGAGCACCACGTTGTACATGTTTTCGTTAATAAAATCTGCAATCTCAGGTGTCAGCCCCAAACCGTTGGTGGTAATAGTAAAACGGAATGCTTTACCGGTCTCCTGTTCACGCTGACGGGCATAGGCTACGGTTTCGCGAACCACATCCCAGTTCAGAAGCGGTTCACCACCAAAAAAGTCGATTTCACAATTAGTGCGGTGTTTAGATGCTTCAATAATGAAGTCCACTGCCTGTTTTGCCACTTCAAGGGGCATCAGTTCGCGCTGGCCACCGAAGTCACCGGTATCGGCAAAGCAGTACTGACAGCGCATATTGCAGTCATGGGCTACATTTAAGCAGAGAGCCTTAACCACCGTCTCGGGCCGAGGAGGTACTTCAGTCAAATCCGGACTGAACAGCAGACCTTCGCTGACTAACTCCAGCACTTCTTGTGCCGCTTCTTGCTCCTCTACCGTCTCCCAGATGAAAGCCGCGATATCATCTTTCGTGGTAACATCATCTTCGGCCAGAATACGGCCCACCACGTTAAAGGCAAATTCATCAAGGAGATGAACGGCTCCAGAATTACCATCTACCACTATGTACTGCCCGCCCTGGCTGAAGCAGTGCACACAAGATTTTTCAAGCAACAACTCTACTCAACTCCGTCCCCATAGTTCAAAAGAGCAACCTTCGTGTTGTGAAGGTTGCTGCAGCTCTTAGCGTTCACAAGCTTGGTTACCAACTGTGCAAGAAGTCTTGCATGCGGACTGGCACGAAGTTTGGCACTCGCCGCAGCCGCCTGTTGCAAGGGTCTTGCCTAAGGCAGTCCCAGACAGGGTGCGAATATGTCTTCTTTCTTTCATCCTAAAACCACCTTTCTACACCAAATGTCTGCTAATATACTACCACATCAGGGAGCGATTGGCAAAACAAATGGTGGTATCCTGCAGGGGATTTTCTACCATTTAGAGTATTATACAAATCAACCGGGGTAGAATGGAGGCTTTTTTGATGAAAAACGCAGGTAAAAGACGCTCTTTAGAACACAACAGATTAAGATTTCGCACTCGCCTTACGATTACCGTAGCAGTGGTCGCTTTGTTGCCCTTGGTGGCCGTAGCACTGCTGTTATCTCTCCAAGCAGAACAGGCAGTGCTTGAAACAGTAGGTGAATCCTTTACCGGTCAGGCTCAAACAGCCCTTGAACAGCTCAACGAGCGCATCGAAGATGCCGTCAGCCAAGTCGTGTTCTTAGGAACCAATCCGTCAGTCGAACAGCTGGTCGTAATTAGGCCGACACAGGCAATGAGTGCTCACGGAATTACCCAAGATATGAGCCCAGCTGAACTAGAAAGAATCATGGATGCGACTCGTAACTTGGCTGCCAACGCCAGAACGCAGACGTTTCTCGAAGATATGGTGAGAGACTTCCCTGTCTTCGCCGAGCTGCTTGCCACCAACCTCGACGGGTGGACTCTAGCTGCCAGCAGCAGGCCTGAGAAGTTCATCCATGCCGGTGCCGAGTGGTTCGAAAAAACTCTCGAAGATGGCATCTACATCAGTGAAGTTCAGTATCTACCCTCGCTGGACGCCATGGGTATCGTCATCAGTGCTCCGATTGTCAGAATTGCGACAGGAAGCCCCATCGGTGTGATACGCGGAATTGTACCAATGTCCTTTATCAGCGATGCGCTGGTTCCTGTCGTTGAGCGCATTACCGGAGGCCAGCTGCAGGTTCTGCAAAATGGGCAGCCAATCCTTACACTCCGGCAAGGCTCAAGCCTCGATTCCGAAGAGGGCGTAAGTATTGCAGAACCTGCTGAAACGGTCATCTCTCTCGATGCTGAATCAGATTTCTGGGGCATGGGTACCGGATTAGATGGTAATCGCGTCATTGCAGCCCGAACCACTGGCGGTGATGGCGCAGATTTGGGCATTGACTGGGAGATCCGAATCGCACAGCCCACTTCGCTGGCACTCGCACAGATCACTAGGGTCAAGAACATCACCTATATTGTAACTGGGCTCGGCCTGGCGTTTGTGTGCCTTGTTAGCGCCCTCTCGGCCAGCCGCATTGCCCTCCCCATACGTGACCTTGCAGAGCATGCAGAACTGGCCGCTCGCGGGCAGCTGCGCCAGTATAGGCCGAAGTACCGCCTAGATCCGGAGATCGCGGTGCTGGCTGAGGCGATGAACCACACTACCTCTAACTTGGCCCGGTTGCTCAAGAGAGTTCATGATGCTGCCGCAGACGTTTCATCGGCCAGCCAGCAAATCAGTGCTGGTATGGAAGAAATCGCTGCCGGAACACAAAATCAGGCGCAGGACGTTCAGGCAGGTACTGATCAGATCGAAGCCATGAACCGAGCTATGCAGGACATTAACTCGCAGACACAAAAGGCGCGTGCATTGGCTGCGTCTGCTATGCAGCAAGCTGCTGAAGGACAGACCGATGCTGCTGCAGCCATGAAGGGTATGGCTGAGATCCACGCTACTGTGGGGAGCTTGAGCCAGCAAACGAGCCAGATTGAAGACATTCTTCGCATCATCCAAGACATTGCCGATCAGACCAACCTCCTGGCTTTGAACGCTGCCATCGAAGCGGCACGAGCTGGCGAGAACGGCAGAGGCTTTGCGGTGGTTGCTGAAGAGGTGCGCCAGCTCGCTGAGCGTTCCAAGGATGCAACGCAGGAGATCCAGAATGTCCTCGCCATGATCCATTCTGGAGCCCAAAGCTCCCTCGCTAGTGTCAACCACGGGCAGGAGCTGGTGGGCAGAGTCAACGCTTCGCTGGCAGAGATCCATCATGCGGTGCAGTCTACCGCTGAGATCGTTGACGCTATTGCCCGTGCTTCTGTGGAGCAAACAGAAAGGACTAGTGCGGCTGTGGAACTCTTTGAATCCATCAGCGATATTACACAGCAGACAGCAGCAAGTGCCGAAGAAACGGCAGCAGCCAGCCAGAGCCTAGCAGATATGGCTGGCGATTTAGAACAGATCATCAGCGAATATGGAAAAGAATAAAGGGCCGCAAAGCGGCCCTTTATTTATGCGTATTTGACCAATTAGATGTCTCGGCTTGCCACCAAGTTGGCGCCTGTACCGAGGAAATTCTCAACAATCACATCGCCCATCTTTACGGGTGCCTTCACCGACAACTCAGCGGTAGCTTTCATGCCTTCGAGTACCATTTCTTTCGGAATGGGCTTGTCAGTGCGCACTGGCAGCAGCGGCAGCTTGCCACCAATGGCACGAATCGTTGTGGTGAGTGTCCGCTCGGGAGCAGTATGTTCTTTCGTCACATAAGTCTTGCCCCGAGGGCATCTATTTCCAGTTAGAGAGGTGATCTCGTTGTTCTCGTCCAACTCGAGGACAACATTACAGCTCATAGGGCAGACGGTACAAACATAGGTCTTATGCACTGACTTCATCCTCCTTATTGGACAGTACCTCAATTACGAAGGTGTCGCCCTCAAAACTCTGCAGCTGCTCTGGAGTGAGTTTGATGCTCAGCATCTCGCTTGGCCGTACTGAATTCTCCTTCTTAGAACGAATACCGCCCACGTTGAGGGTTACATCCTCTTCAGGAGCCTGCACCCGCATAAAGAATTCCACTGGTTCGTCAAGAGAAATCTCCTGGGGTACAACATAACGGATGTTTCGGCCGGCAACTACCTTGACCTTCTTCTCGGGAGCATCAAGCTTGCCGAGAGCATAGCGAGCAGCGTACATTCCTGCGCGTTCAGATTCCTTGGAGACGTTGTCCACCAGGTCATGCACGTGCAGAACGTTTCCACAAGCAAAGATACCAGGAATGCTGGTCATCATGCGGTCATCGATATAAGCACCATTGGTAACGGGATCAAGCTTAACGCCCGCTTCTCGCGAAAGCTCGTTCTCAGGAACCAAACCTACAGACAAGAGGAGGGTATCACATTCGATAGTCCGCTCAGTTCCCGGGATTGGATTCCACTTGTCGTCGACTTCCGAAATGGTTACAGCTTCAAGGCGGTCCTTGCCATGAATTGCAGTGACGGTGGACTTCAGAATCAGCGGGATATCAAAGTCCTCCAGGCACTGAACGACGTTTCGAGCAAGGCCCGCAGCGTAAGGCATAACTTCGACCACAGCCTCCACCTTCGCACCTTCCAGTGTGAAGCGCCGAGCCATGATAAGGCCAATGTCGCCAGAACCGAGGATGACAGCACGCTTGCCAGGCATATACCCATCAATGTTGACAAAGCGCTGGGCAGCACCGGCCGAATAGATTCCGGCAGGACGTGTGCCCGGAATCTGCAGTGCACCACGAGTCCGCTCGCGGCAGCCCATAGCCAAGATGATAGCCTTCGCAGAAATCTCCATCAAGCCTTGCTCGCTGTTCACAGCATACAGCTTGCGGTCAGAAGTCACTTCCAAGACCATGGTATTAAGCAGAACTTCGATGTCTGTTTCCTTAACCTGGTCGATAAAGCGTTGGGCATACTCAGGGCCGCTCAGTTCTGCTTTAAAACGGTGCAGGCCAAATCCGTGGTGAATACACTGCAGAAGGATGCCGCCCAGTTCATGGTTGCGCTCGATAATCAAGACCTTTTCGGCCCCTTCGGCCCTAGCTGCCAGTGCGGATGCCAAACCTGCTGGGCCTCCACCAATAATCGCTACGTCTACGAACAGCTGTTTCACTGTGTGATCCCTCCTGCGAGAAGTTCCTTTGCCTTGAAGAGGACTTGTTCTGAACCAGGCCCACGCTTTGTAACCTGCTCCAGCGGAATATTCAGCTCACGGGCGATAATCGCCATGACGATTGGCTGGCAGAAACCACCTTGGCAGCGGCCAGCGCCGGCACGAGCTCTGAACTTGATTCCATCTAGAGTGCGGGCACCCCGGCGGATAGCATCAATGATTTCACCTTCAGTGACTTGTTCACAGCGGCAGATGATCCGGCCATAAGCAGGGTTTTCCTTGACCAAACGATCTTGCTCTTCGCGAGAAAGTGAACGGAACCGCACGATGTTCTCCCGACGGGGCTGGAAGTCCTCTTTGGGAACCAGCTTCATGCCGGCTTCCTCCACAAGGCGAACCGCATCCACGGCAATCGCAGGTGCAGCAGTCAGGCCAGGAGATTCCATACCAGCAAGATGAATGAGTCCAGGAACATTAGGAGAATGCTCAACAATGAAATCTCCACGATCACTTGCTGCCCGAACACCTGCAAACTGGGCAATGATCTTCCGTGGGTTGATGCCGGGCACAAGGCTTCTCGCACCCTCTAGAATCCGCTGGAAGCCGTCTCTGGTGGTGGCCAGATCATCTTTTTGGTCGATGTTGTCACCGGTTGGCCCCATCATCAGGTTGCCTTCGGCAGTGGGAATTACCAGGATACCCTTGGATACCTTTGATGGCACAGGAAAGATTGTGCGCTTAACCATGTTCTTGGTATCGAGGTCAAAGAGGTATTCCTCACCCTTACGAGGCTTAATGGTGAAATAGTCATCACCAAACATGCGGGCAATCTCGTCTGTAAACAGTCCAGCAGCGTTGATTACTACATCAGCTTCAACAATGTTGAATGGGGTTTCTACGATCTTCTTGCCGTTCTCTACCCGTGCACCGATGACCGGGCTGTTGGTGAGAAGTTCGACACCATTGTAAATAGCGTTTTCCATCAGAGCCGCAGCCAGCTCAAAAGGCATAACACTGCCGCCCTCGGGGGCATGTAAAGCTCCCACGATGTCTTCAGAGAGCTCTGGTTCTAATGCCCGAGCTTCTTCGCCACTTAAGAGTTCCAGGGGTACTCCCCGCTCCTTGCCCCGCTCGTAGTACTTCTGAACAGTCTCCCACTCTTCTTCATTCCGAGCAACCATCAAGATTCCGTTCTGCTCAAAGCAGACATCGAGTTCTTCACAGAGCTTCGGAAACATTTGGTTCCCCGGGAAACAGTATTTGGCCTTCAGAGTACCAGGCTCCTCATGGAAACCAGCGTGTACAATACCGCTGTTAGCCTTGGTTGTACCCCAGCCAACTTCGGCTTCTTTCTCAATGACGACAACCTTCAGCTGGTACTTACTCAGCTCCCGGGCAGTGGCCGTACCGATGATTCCGCCACCGATGATGGCCACATCTACAGTCAGCTTGCTTTTCCCACTCATGGGTTTACCCTCCTAGCTAATTTATGGCATAAGAAAAGAGTCCGACAACTTGGGTGCGGCAAACACCCCGTTGTTGGACTCTCCTTTTCTCCCGTCCCAACGGTTATTAACTAGTTTTTATATTTAAATATTAGCATATAACCGTTGGGTTTGCAAGTCCTTAGTGTGCTTTTTCCGCTGCAGCCGGATGTAGGTGGCAGGCGACAAAGTGTCCATCACCTGTGTCAACAAAATCCGGTTCTTTGGTCTGACAAATATCCATCGCATATGGGCAGCGGGTATGGAACCGGCATCCAGAAGGCGGATTGATCGGGCTGGGAACATCGCCTTTCAGGATGATGCGTTCTTTCTTGACTGTCGGGTCAGCAATTGGAATGGCCGACAACAGCGCCTGCGTGTACGGATGCTTCGGATTTGCATATAAACGGTCTTTGTCCGCAAGCTCGACGATCTTACCAAGATACATGACGGCAACGCGGTCTGAAATGTGCTTAACGACACTCAAGTCATGGGCAATGAACAGATAGGTCAGGCCAAACTCCTTCTGCAGATCTTGCAGCAGGTTAATTACCTGTGCCTGGATAGATACGTCCAGAGCCGAGACTGGTTCGTCGCAGATGATCAACTTCGGATTTACAGCCAATGCACGGGCGATACCGATGCGCTGGCGCTGCCCACCAGAGAACTCATGTGGGAATCTCCGGGCATGGAACGAACTCAAGCCTACTACATCAAGAAGCTCCTGAACTCGTTTTTCCCGTTCTTTGCCCTTTGCCAACCCATGAATATGCAGCGGCTCTCCAACGATATCGGCAACTGTCATGCGTGGGTTTAGCGAAGCATAAGGGTCTTGGAAAATAATCTGCATGTCTCTGCGCAGCTCACGCAGCTCTTCCTTAGACAGCTCAGGTACGTTCTTGCCGTCAAACAAGACCTCACCAGAGGTTGGTTCAATGAGGCGCAGGATAACACGGCCCGTTGTCGTCTTACCGCATCCGCTTTCGCCTACTAGGCCAAGTGTTTCACCCCGGTTGACAGTAAAGCTGATGCCATCAACAGCCTTGACAGCCCCAACCTGCTTGGAGAAGATGATCCCTTTTGTAATTGGGAAGTGCTTGACGAGGTTCTTTACTTCCAATAGCGGCTTGTTGGACACAGCAGTTTCAGCCAATGTCTACCGCACCTCCTTCAGCTCTTCAGGAGTTACGTCCTGATAGTCCACCAGCTTCCAGCAAGCTGCGTAGTGCCCCTCACCATCAGCCTTGAACGCCGGCGGACGCTTTGCTTCGCAGATATCCTTCGCGTATGGGCAGCGCGGATGGAAACCGCAGCCTTTCGGGAAGTTTCCTGGAGTCGGAACAGACCCTGGAATAGCCTGCAGGCGCTCCACGTCCATGTCCAATCTTGGGATCGAAGCCAGCAGCCCCTGTGTATATGGATGCTGTGGATTTGCGAAGATGGTCTCTACGTCTCCTCGCTCCACAATGATGCCTGTGTACATTACCACAACCTGGTCAACAAGTTCGGCAATGACACCCAAGTCGTGCGTAATCATTATGATCGCAGTGCCCAGTTCTTTCTGGAGATCTCTCATCAGGTCCAGAATCTGAGCCTGAATAGTAACGTCCAATGCGGTGGTAGGTTCGTCGGCAATCAATAGCTTCGGATTGCAGGATAAGGCCATCGCGATCATGACTCTCTGCCGCATACCACCACTCAGTTGATGGGGATACTCATCAATCCGCTTCTCCGGTGAAGGAATTCCTACCAGAGACAGCATCTCGATAGCCTTCTTTCGAGCAGCGGCTTTATCTAGCTTTTGGTGAAGCATGATTGCTTCCATGATCTGATTACCGATCGTGAAAACGGGGTTGAGCGAAGTCATAGGCTCTTGAAAGATCATGGAGATCTCATTGCCGCGAATCTTGCGCATCTCTGCCTCGCTCAGTTTAGTCAGGTCGCGGCCCTCAAACAGAATCTCTCCGTCCACGATCTTTCCAGGTGGTGAAGGAATGAGGCCCATAATGGAAAGAGATGTTACGCTCTTTCCGCAGCCTGATTCACCTACAATTCCTAATGTACCGCCACGTTCTAAGTCAAAGCTGATGCCGTCTACCGCCGGTACGATGCCATCCTCTGTATAGAAATGGGTCTTGAGATTTCTAACCGATAGCAGTATATCAGCCATTATACCCCTCCTTATGAAAATAACAGCCGCGGGGCAAGAAACCCTATACGTATGACTGCCGTATCACGATACTATTCGCCTGGATTCACAAATCTCCTGCAATAAAACTGGATCTTTCGGAACCAATTTCGCCCATCCGTGCAGTCTAGCCTAGAGCTGTTGGCCGAAACTCTTCGAGGGACAAGCCTTTGTGCTGGTCCGACCACGTGAGGGCACACCCCTCAGCCGGAACCCAATGAAACTCAACTGCCACAGGGCCCGCCTTGTTACTCCAGAGTGTCCCGAGCCTGAACAACAGCTCATGCTTGTCCAATGCCCACGCTTCTCGCAGCGCTTCTGGAGGAGGAACCACAACTGCCCACTGTCTCGTACGAACCGGTGCATCGATACCATCAGGCAGCAGTTCGATCAGCTGCGTGTACTCTGGCTGGATTGTCAGCGGCAGGAAGGTAACTAATTGCACAAAACCCTGGATTTCTTTGGGGCCATCACCCAACCTCATAAACCGGCTTGCTTGGAACAGCGGTGCTCCTTTATCTGCACCGAGTAACTGGGCAAGTTGAGGTGCCTCGATCTGCCGGATCTCTAGACGGCCGCCCGGCGGAAGCTGCACCTGTTCGCCCTCTTTCATCCCCAGCTGTCGTTCCATTTTTTTGACATAGGCACGCCGCATCTTGGTCAAGGAAAGCCCCGACTCAGATAGTATTGTGCGCACATACTGCTGAGTGGTCCCTACCTGCTTCGCTATTTCTTCTACCGAGAGAAACGGATCGGACTGAGCCGCCTGAATTATGCTTTCTTTGACGGATCCTGCCACTTCATTCACCAACCTAGAGCAGACGCTGCAGTCGATCGGTGGGAGTCAAGCCTGGGATCCGCCCCCGCTTTGCTACAGGTTTCCCATCAACTTCCTTCAGATCCATAGTCATGTCAATGGGCTGAGCTGATGATATGTAGCTTCCTACGCCAAAGGCATCGGCTCCCGCTTCGCTGAGGACCCGGATTTTCTCCAGGTCAAGCCCACCAGAAACAAAGATGCGCACATGTTTGTAACCGGCTAGATCGAGCTTTGCCCGCAGTTCTGCAACTAGGCCCGGTGTAACACCGCCCCGCTCCCCGGGGGTATCAAGCCGGACTGATTCGAGCCTCTCACCCATTGCTTCTGCTAGACGCAGGCTTTCTTCTACCTCATCTTTGAACGTGTCAACCAGCATCGAACGCGGCGATGAAGGTGGCATAAACTTATCATATCCTTCGGCTGCCTCTAGGGTATCACCAACAATCAAGAACAAGGCATGCGGTACTGTCCCGGTAGGTTCTAGCTTAGCCAGCTTAGCACCAAGAATACACGACGCACCATCAGCCCCTCCGATGATAGCTGCCCGTTCCATGACAGGGGCTACGGCTGGGTGCACATGACGCGCCCCAAAGCAGATCGCTGGTTTGTCACCGGCGGCTTCCTTCGCTTCTCGGGCTCTCGTTGCCCAAGCACTGGATGATGCCAAGATACCCAAAACGGCGGTTTCGTATATGCCAAAGGCACCATAGGGCCCCGTGATACGCATGACAACTTCTTTAGCATCGAATTCGGCGCCTTCAGGCAAGCTCCAAACGGTTACGCCGGTATCTGCCAAAAGGCGTTTCACTTCTTCGGCACCCGCAAAGACACCTGGGCGGCGTGCAAAGATCTCCCCAGTAACCACTGCATCAACGCGGTCCATCTTCTCTAGGATTTCTCTAGTCTTAACGAAGTAAATATCTGTGGTTAATCCTGCAACTATCTCTTCATGTGTTGCAGAGAATAACTTGCGCTCAGCTGATACTGTAAAGTCTGCCACATCCTGCAGATTCGTAATGAACTTCATATATTTGACTCTCCTCTCAAACCTACCACTGACCACAGTAGATTAACCGCAGAAACTCGGTGGTAAATTTCAGTTTACGCACATAGGATCGTGTTTCTCTGAAAGGAATTTGGTTTACCGTTTCGAGCTGCCCATCCCAAATCCCTTCCGCAAGCCAGCGGCTTACATTTCCCAGTCCGCCGTTATAGGCGGCGAGCGCAGCCGCTTCTGTGGAAAACCTACTGAGAAGGTATCCCAGGTATAGTGTACCGATTCGTATATTCAACGCTGGATCAAAAAGGTCTTCAGGCTGATCTACACCTATGTTGTAGCGCTCTCCTACCCAGGCAGCTGTGTCAGGCATCAGCTGCATAAGGCCCAATGCGCCTTTGGGGGAGACTGCTTCCGGGCGAAATCCACTCTCCACCTGGATGAGCGCTGCCGTCAAATAAGGATCAACCCCTGCCTGTTCGCTCCAGTGTTCGATTTCTGCCACATAGCTGATGGGGTACAGCTTCTGAAGTGTGAGCTGGCCCCCAAAGACAGCTACTCCCAAAAAAATCGCTACAAAACAAACAAACTTAAGCCATGCACGGACCAAAATATCCCCCCTGGCACAGATTATGAGTCGAGTGCTCTGAGTATTAGGTCAGCAGTCGCTAAATTAGTCGCCAAGGGGATATCGTGTACATCACACACCCGCAGAAGAGCCGTGATATCTGGCTCGTGCGGCTGTGCAGTAAGGGGATCTCTCAAGAAAATCACAGCGGCTACTTCGCCGTTCGCCACCATGGCACCGATCTGCTGGTCACCCCCATACGGGCCTGACTGAACACGCTGTACGGGTAGGCCCGTGGCTTCCATCAGTCGTTTTCCTGTGGTACCCGTTGCCACAAGTTCGACGTTCTGCAGAATGTCTCTATGCGCCAGAGCGAAGGCTACCATATCGTCTTTTTTCTTATCGTGAGCAATCAGCGCAATCTTCATTGAGAAATCTCCTCCCATAAAGCATCTACCTGGCGATACGTTTCTTCCAAAGACCCGCTGTTGTCAATAATCCGATCGGCACGGCGAGCCTTCTCCTCAAGAGGCATCTGCGCTTGAATCATCTGAAGCGCCTCTTCTTCAGAAATCCGATTGCGTTTCATCAGACGGCGCAGCTGCGTTTCGGGGTCGGTGTAAACCACCCAAACCTCATCAAGCCATGCCTCACTTCCCGTTTCGTACAGCAAGGGTATATCACAGACGACTATGGA
>JAAYMS010000038.1 GCA_012521295.1 Bacillota bacterium | reverse complement strand
TCTGAGGCGGAAATCCCTCAAACCTCAGGAGAACAGCGCCGCAGGCGGCTATCATGGTCAACAGTGCATCGATCCCGAGCATAACTGGCTTGCGTGATAATTTGTCCACCCGTCTTCCCCCCTTGAAAAGTCCAATTTACATATTCTAGGGAAAAACAGTTAATCCTGTCAAAACAATCACTTTCTCAACTCCGTGAAGTGGTCTTTCTGGGGATCGTGCAGGGCGACCTTACGGAAACGCCTACTGAAAGCCGCCTCTTCATACTCGGCCTCTGCCTCTGAACGGCACTTACTGCAGCAATTCCACGGGAGCAGTACGGCACAGGTCATCTCCCTGAAGCGGTCGGATCGCGTCTCGATCCGCTCCCAGCCGGCACATGTGCTGCACAGCCTGATGCAGCTGCGCTGTGATTCTGTGATGCCAGCGGTGTCGTAATAGATCATCCGGTTGCGCTGAAAGAAATCACCGCTGCCGAAGATCCCTTCGAGGTCAGCCTCCCGGCGCTGCGCCCACTGCTCACCGACAGAATCAATGAGATAAGCGATAGTCTCAGTTACAGCCTGGTTCTGGCGAAGGTTGTACCTGGTCAAATCGGGCTCAATTACATGGCTGTAGTCGAGGCCGGCAAGTGCGAGCAAAATCCCAAGGTTCACATATGGTAGGGCACCTTCGACTGCATATCCACCCTCTAGGACCACAATATCAGGCTTGAGCAGTTCGGTAAGGCGGGCATATCCCTGCGCGGTGACCTGCATGTTGGCCAGGGGATCTGTGAAATGATTGTCCTGGCCGGCACCATTAATAACTAAGTCAGGCTGAAAATCCTTGAGAATAGGCAGAACTAAGCTCTCCATAACGGCCAAGATGCCTTCGTCTCCGGTCCCAGGCGGCAGCGGGATGTTGACAGTCAAGCCGTAGGCACCAGGCCCGCCGCGCTCACTTAGAAAACCTGTTCCCGGATAGAGGGTGCGGCCATCTTGGTGGAGCGAAATGTGCAGCACATTCGGGTCATTGTAATAGATATCTTGGGTGCCATCACCGTGGTGCACATCTGTATCGACTATCGCAATTCTGGCCTCTGGGCCCAGCTTCTGCCGGATGTGCTCGACCATCACCGCTTCGTTGTTGACCAAACAGAATCCGCGCTGCCCGTGAACAACCCGCATCGCGTGGTGCCCCGGTGGGCGTACCAGTGCGCAGGCTCGCTCTTCTTTGCCGCCCATGACTAGATCGGCAGCAGCTATAGCACCGCCGGCGGCAATTAAATGTGATTCAGTTATATGAGCTCGGAGGCTCGGCACGAAGACATGAGCCCGTTGAATCTCTTTCTCGGCCGCCATGCGCGGACGGTATTCCCGAAATTGAGGCAGGTCTAAAATGCCCTCTTCTTGAATTTGATCCCGCGTATACAACAGCCGCTCTTCACGCTCTGGATGATCGGGTGTAATGCACCAATCAAAAGCGGGGAAGAAAATGAGTCCGACACCTGCCATCACGTTCCCTCCTTTACCCGAATGCGGCGAGCGCCGGGCCGGATTTGAGCACCGATGTGAAAGATTCTGCCCACAGTGCGGAAGCCGCGCACAATGTTGAAGGCCTCTTCTGCGACGATATCCAGTTCAGGAACCTCATCGAGCCCAGACTGCCGAGCGTACTCCACCAACCTCTCCAGAGCCTCTCGCCGGGCCCTGCGTTGGTCAAAGAGAGCGGGGCGCTCAATCTCCTTGAAAAGGCCCATTTCGGGGATGCTCATCTGCCCGAGCGCTGTATCTGCATGCAGAGTGATTCCGGTAGTTGGGCGTGCTGCAGCGGATCCGATAGCGTTAGCGCTGGCGCTGCAGGGCAGAATCTCCACGGGCAAGCCCAGCTTTTCCCCTACTGCAGGCATAATTGCGGGAGCTGGTGTTCCTAGACAGGCAATCACTTGGGGCATAAGTTCAGGCTTCTCCAGAAACTCGGCCAGCGTATAGACAGGGCGCCCTTCAAGCTCGTCATAGACAGCGTGAATCGCCTGACAGAGCTGGTGTACAAACGCATCCACTATCCCCTGCGCTGCCTCCTGCCAGCTCAAGCCGTGAGGTGAGGCAAAGGCCTGGAGAGCAGCAACAGCCTGCTCCCTGTTACCCACCTCCGCCAGCCGAAGCGCTGAGATCGCATCGGTAGGTGTAACATGAGCCCCTCCCAAACAAGCAGGTTTTCCCGCCCGTTTGGGCCCAAGGGTGAAACTCGCACGCCCCTCTTCAACCGTAAGATGGACCTCACTATCCCCGCCCAAGCCAATCGACCGTGAATAGACGGCGGGTACCGCTGTGGGATATCCAGCGATCACCGCCCCATCACGTTCGTAAACAGGCAGACCTCCTACCACGACAGCCAAGTCAGTGGTGGTTCCGCCAATATCAACCACGGCCACATTGTGCTCGGTGTATCTTGTCAAGGCAAGAGCGGCCATCACGCTGGCAGCTGGGCCCGACAGAATCGTCTCGATAGGCCGCTGGCGAGACTGTGCGAGAGTCATGGTGCCTCCATCGGCTTTGAGAATCCGGATGGTGCGAAACTCTTCTAGCTCCTGCACAGCCCGGATGAAGCGTTCTTGCGCTGCCGCCACTTGCGAATTGAGGTAAGCAGTGACTACCCGCCGCGGAAAACCTAAGCGGGCTGCGATTTCATGCCCCAGGGTTATATAGGAGAACTCCAGCCCTGCCCCTCGTATAGCTTGGGCAGCTGCGGTTTCGAGGCGGGGATTCCGTTGCGAAAACTTTCCTACGATGGCCAACGCCTCTGCCCCCTGTCTTTTCGCCTCGAGGGCAGCGTCTACAGCCTGATCTGCCTTGATATCAGCAATGACTCGCCCGCGATGATCCACGTAACCAGATAGCACATGGAAGGGAAGATCTAGCCCACATTGATCCAAATTCAGGCCAGGGCCCGGGATCACCACAGCAGCCGTAGGCGTACCTTTCCCCTCAACAATGGTGTTGGTGGTTAAGGTCGTAGAAAGCTGCAGTTCGATTTCTGCCCCCGCAGGGCAAGATTTGAGCAGCTGTTCTAGAGCGGCCCGGGTGCTCCCTACCAAGTCTTCATGGTCTGTGGGCACTTTCACTACCGCGAGTATATCGTGGCCGAACAGAAGCGCTCCGTCGGTGTTTGTGCCACCAACGTCAATTCCGATGGTGTACATTGGTTCGATCCTCCAATCCCTACAGCCAATCTCTTTTGTAATTCGGCAGCGCCGATCCCCATCCCTGCCTTATTTTGCCTCCACAGCAAGATGCAAAGAACCCAGACAGGTAAAACTCTGTCTGGGTTCGGATGAATTCAATATTTTACTCCACTTCTAGCTCAGTCGCTGGCTCTTCTACCACCTTTGCCTCAGGCAACTTGATACCGAAAGAGTCGAGATTGGTGGAAACAGCCTGTGACTGTCCACCACCATTGGAGACGTAGTCTCGCCGAATGAGGCCTATATTCAAGGCATAGTACTCCGTCATCTCAGACTCAGTTGAATACTTCGGTTGGGACCTCACTACGACCACGTCATAAAACGTACCAGCCGGCACGCTCATTTCTGGGATGATCTGCACAATTTCCCGGACCTCCGACCCATCATCCCAGCGGTTGCCCACGGCGATAGGTGCCTGCAGCGGTATCCGCTTCGGCGATGCAGAGCGATCCACCGCAGCCAGGAGATTTGTTTCGGGCGAATACTCCTCGACACTGGCGAGCAGAGCCACCCGCTGGGGTGATCGGCTGTAAACAGCCCCAACTGTAGTTCCAGTCGTTTGATCCTGCACCAGCACCAAATCACCATCTACAGCGCTGACTGTACGGGTGAAACTAGCATATTCGGCTCCATAGCCGACAAAACGCTGGGTAAATCCTACTGAACTTGGGAAATACGCCCGCACATCAGCTGTACCGTTTTGGACTGCGGTAGGAAGCGGTTCGCGAGTTGGGTTTCCGTTCTCAAGTGTAACAGCGCCAATGACAATTGCAGCTAATGTTAGTATGAATACTCCTAGAGCTTTCCAAGAACTCCTGGTCTGTCTCCGAACGTACATAATCAGTCACCCACCTAGATTCGAATAGTCTTCCATTTGCCCGTGTTGTAGCGAAGGACCACCAACAGAGAACGGAGGAGCTGGTCAGATACCAGCGCGATCCATGCACCCATAAGTCCCCAACCTAAGTAATTCACATTGATAATCGCCAAAGTGGGGCGAGCGATAAGCACAGTGATAAAGGTAATTACGGCAGTGGCTCGCGTATCCCCTGCTCCTCGCAGAGCACCAGCCAAAATAAACTGCGACGACTGGAAGGGCTGGGTCATCGCTACCAACTTGAGAATCATTGCCCCCATGGCCATAATCTCTGCTTCACGCGAATAGAGCCCTACAACCTGACGCCCGAAGAAGAAGAACACCGCCGCGACCGCCAAGGCTACTAAGAGCCCAACCCGCCTGGTGTGGTTGGCATAGGCCTGGGCCATATCGGGGCGCTTCTTACCTAGGCTTTGCCCCACAAGTGAAGTCGCCGAAACAGCAAATGCCTGCCCACTCATAAACGAAAGGGCTTGGATATTCATGGCAATGTTATGCGTTGCAAAGGCGGTGGTTCCGAGAGAAGCTACTGTTCGCACGAAGACAACAACCCCCGCTCTCATCAAGAGCTGCTCCACCATGGCGGGCATGCCGATATTGAAAATTGCTTTGACATCTTCCACTATAGGTTTGAAGCCATCGCGGAGCCTGAGATGCAGGTAGCTGTTGCCGCGGAGAACTACTCCCAGCGCCATCACAAATGCAGCACCTTGACCGATGATGGTTGCCAATGAAGCACCAGCTACTTCCAAGCGTGGAAAACCGAAGTGTCCGTTGATCAACACATAGTTCCCCAAAACGTTGACCGCATTGGCAATCATGTTATAGATCATTGCAGTCCGCGTGTTGCCCACACCACGCAGCGTCGCTGTAATCGTGCTTGTCAAGGCGAATGGAATAAAGCCCACCATCTGAATCTTCAAGTAGACCGTGGCATCCGGAATAGCATCCGCGTCCCCGCTGGCCATAAAGCGCACCATATCCTCAGCGAAAATGTACCCCAAGATCGAGGCAATTGCAGAAGCTATAAACGTAAGAAGAAGTGCCTGCCTGAGGATCTCGTTCGCTTTATCGCGCCTGCCAGCCCCTTTATAGCGAGCTACCAAAGCGGTTGCACCCACGTTCAGCGCCTGAAACATAGTCATGAGCAAAAACTTCGGTTGGGTAGTGAGCCCGACCGCAGAGATTGCGACAGCTCCCAGCCCGCCGACCATCATCAGGTCTACCATGGACGTAAGCTGCGTCAAGGTCAGCTCGACCAATGACGGCCATGCGATGCGCACCACATCGCGATAGAGATGTCCAGATGTTACTCCTTCTGGGAGCCGCTTGTCCACCCGCTTGGCACCCACCTCCTGGGCCGAAGCGGTAGTACCCTCTTCAACCAGGTCCAACGCCAACGGAAGTCGTTCCACAGTTTCAGCCATTGTAATACCTCATGTCCCTTCCTATCCCCTATATTGATTAGGCCTGATGAATATTATAATAGTATATCACACTTGTACCGCAAATGCTATTTCAAAAAACCAGCTAGTGCGGTCTTCGTAACACTAGCTGGTTGTTTCACTTCTTTTTTTCTAAGGAAATCCTCTATATGTTGTGATGTAGAATGCACCGAGTATAGTGCCCTGGCTTTACCTCCAGCAGAGGCGGAACAACTACCTTGCACTTAGGCTCAGCCAGCGGACAGCGGGGCGCAAAGGGACAGCCAGGAGGCAGGTTTGTTAAGTCAGGAATGTCGTAGTTAGTACTGATTTCCTCTGGCTTAAGGCCAGATTCTGGCTTAGGTGCCGCCGACTTCAGAAGTTCAGTATACGGATGCAGAGGTTCGTTAATCACATCATCACTCGGGCCAAGTTCCACTAAATAACTGGCATACATAATTGCGATCCGATCCGCCATGTAGTGGGCACCAGCTAAGTCGTGGGTGATAAACAGATAAGATATTCCCTCCTCATCCTTTAGATCCAGCATCAGATTCATGATGTCTAGCCGGATAGAAACATCCAACATCGAAGTGGGTTCATCAGCCAGAATCAACTCTGGGCCTACCGCTAGAGCTCGCGCAATTCCGACTCGCTGGCGCTGACCTCCCGAAAGCTCATGCGGCAGCTTGTTGATGAACAGATCTGCCGGTTTCAGCTCGCAGCGTTCCAGAATCTCCCGGACCCGAGCTTTCAGATCATCACCCTGAGCCAGATTGTGGATCCTCAGCGGCCTGCTTATGGTATAACCCACCGAGTGAAGCGGATTTAGCGACGCATATGGGTCCTGGAAAATCATCTGCACCTTCCGGCGGAAAGCAAGCAGTTCGCGGCGGTTCATCTTGGCGGGAACTGCTTCTCCATTGATTCTGATGGTTCCGGCAGTTGGCGCATACAGCCGTCCGATTACACGGGCCACAGTTGTTTTGCCCGATCCTGATTCTCCAACTAGGGCGACAACCTCACGCCTTCTTAAGGTGAGGCTAAAGTCGCTCACAGCCCGCACTATCCGCTTTCTTCCCCATCTTCCGATGACAAATTCTTTCGTCAGCCCGTGAACTTCGAGGACGCTTTCAGGACTAGCCTGTTGTTCGTGAGCCTGCATCGCGATAGAGTTGACAGGCAGCATAGCGGTTTGGGGTCACCTCCTCGAGTGGTGGTGCAGCGATTTCACACAAACCCTTGATTACCCTCGGGCAGCGTGGCGCAAATGAGCATCCTGGACCCAGCCCGCTCAGATCAGGTGGGTGACCAGGAATCCCATGCATGCGCTTTCGTCTCCCCACTAAGGGTGGAAATGAGTTCATTAAACCGTAAGTATAGGGATGGAGTGGTTCATTATACAGTTCTTCAGCCGCTGCACGCTCAACAATGCTGCCAGCGTACATGACGGCAATACTATCGGCGATTTCCACCAAGAGCGAAAGGTCATGGGTGATCATGATGATGGAAAAGCCAAGTTCCCGCCGAAGTTTGTCGATCTGCTGGAGAATACTCCGCTGAATCACCACATCCAGAGCTGTGGTCGGTTCGTCTAGAATGACGAGCTTAGGCCGCAGCGCCAGCGCCATAGCAATTACCACCCGCTGCTTCATCCCACCACTCAGCTGATGTGGGTAGGCATCCAAATACTCTGGAGCGATCCCAACCATACGGAACATCTCCAGGACACGGCTGTCATAATGCTGGGTATCATTGTGGCCGAGGTGTGCCCTCATCATGTCATAAAACTGGTGGCGCACCCGCATTACCGGATTGAGTACGTTCATTGAGGCTTGCATCACGATGGACATTTCTTTCCAGCGAATCTGACGCATCTCCTGTGGGCTTTTGCTGAGGAGGTCTTCTCCGTTAAACTCAACCCGCCCACTGAACACCTCACCGGGCCGTTCCAAGAGGCCGGTAATCGCATAGGCGAGTGTAGTCTTGCCGCAGCCCGATTCTCCTGCCAGCCCTAGGAACTCACCCTGCGCCACCTCCAAGTTGATATCCCGGGCGGCGATAATTCTTTGATCCTTCTGCACATAACCAGCATTGAGGTTTTCCACTCGCAGGAGCACTGACATAGACTCACCTCCTGAGCCGCGGGTTGGTCATTTCGTCAACAGCAAAGTTCAAGAGAGCAAATGACATACCCAAAATGGCAATTAAAAGGCCTGGTACCACCATCCACTGCGCTTGGCCAAGCAGCATAGCTTGATTGTTCTGCGCCCAATACAGAATGGTTCCCCAAGTTACAGCATTCACATTGCCAAGCCCGAGGAATTCAAGGCCAGCCTCACTGAGCACCGCATACAAAGCCGCTCCGAAGAAGTTCGCGACAATCAGTCCCAACATATTGGGAAGAATCTCGACAAAGATGATGCGCAGGGGAGGTTCACCCGCGACTATGGCAGCCTTCACATAGTCGCGGCTTTTCAAGGTGAGCATCTGAGAACGGAGGACCCGGGCTCCCCATGCCCAGCCAGTAATGGAGATGACCACAATAATCGGAACCACACTCTGAACTGTGATATAAGCAGCAATGATGATCATCAACGGAAGGCCCGGCAGCACCAAGAACACATTGGTGATCAAAGACAATACTTCATCGACCCAACCGCCAAAATAGCCTGCCACGAGCCCGATGGTTGTCGAAATGAAAGCACAAATGGAGCCGGTCACAAGGCCCACAGTCAGGGTAAGGCGGGTTCCCCAAACCACTTGCGAAAAGATATCTTGCCCGAGCGAAGTAGTACCTAAAAGATGTTCTCTGCTCGGAGGTAGACTGGGGAAGAACCTGGTTTCATTGGGGCCGTAAGGTGCGATCACAGGTGCAAAAATGGCCACTAAGACTAGAAAGAGCAAAACACAGCCGCCTACCACAGCCTTTTTGTTGGAGAGTATAAAACTCAATTTTCTCACGCTATACACCCCCATCCCTGACACGCGGATCGAGCAGCGCATAAATCATGTCAGTAAAGAAGTTGGCAATCAGGACACCGAGGGAGATGAACAAAAAGATGGCCTGCATCAAGGGATAATCGAGGCTTGTCACAGCCTGGTAGAGAATATACCCCAAGCCTGGATAAGAGAAAACCACTTCGGTCAATAGGGAACCACCGATCACAAATCCCAAGGACATGGAGAATCCGGTAATGCTTGGCAAGATTGCATTGCGGGCAGCGTAGCGGTATTTGATCTCCCGATCAGGCAGGCCTTTCGCATGGGCAAAGGCGACGTAATCATCGGCTCGGACGCTGATCATATTGTTGCGCATGGTGAGCATCCAACCGCCTAATGCTGTAATCACAATTGTGGACAGCGGCAGCACGCCATGATGAATAATCGAGGGCAGCAGAGCGAACCCCGTCGCCATCGTATAGATGTTGTATCCACCAGCCAGTGGAAACCATCCAAGGTAATAGGCGAACAGATATAAGAACAAGAGAGATAGCCAGAAATATGGAATGCTGTTGAAAAACAGCGCTACCGGAACCAATGCGTCAGCTAGAGCCGAATTGCGGCGCCAAGCCGAGAAGATTCCGAGAAGTGTGCCCAAGGTGAAGGCGATAATCGTCGCACAGCCAACCAGGCCAATCGTCCAAGGGACTGATTCTGCCAGCACATCAATGACCCGCGATGGATAATAGGTCAGCGAAATGCCAAAATCGCCTGTGAAGATGCGCTTCCAATAATCGATGTACTGCATAAATAGGCTCTTATCCATGTTCAGCCCAAAAGCTTCGGTAAGCGCGCTCAGCGCTTGCGGGCTGAGCCGCCCCTGGAATTTGGCCAGCATCACCTGGGCTGGGTTTCCCGGCATCATGTGGGGCAAGATGAAGTTAATCGTAAGCGCTGCCCACGCCGTAAACAGCAAAAACCCAATTCTGCGAACGAAGTACCGCATCCAAAAATCCTCCTTGTCTAGGGAGAGCTGCCCGCAGGCAGCCCTCCTATAGAACAGCTTTACCGCTGATGCAGTTCGAGGAGCATAAAGCGTGCGCCCAGTTCATCACCGGGGTTGCCGCCGCTGTAAGGATTGTCCTCAGTTGGCCAACCGATCAAAACTGCATCTTGATAACAGTTGAAGTCGGTGCGGTAAGTAAGCGGAATATAGGGAACTTGGGTCAGTACTTCGCGCTGGATAGCGGCAATAGCTGCCCACTGTTCCTGTTCATCGCTGCTGGCGCGGTAGGTTGCCAGAGCTTCATCGACTACTGCGCTGCTGAAACGGGAGTAGTTGGAGTCAGCCTGCCCACCATCAAGCCCAGCAAACTCAGAAGCCAAAGTCCGGTAATACAAGTCATATGGAGTGGGCCCACCGCCAGTTCCCCAGCAGATCGCCGTATCATAAGTTCCGCCCATCAGGCTGTTGATGTAGCTGTTCCAGGGCTCCTGTTCAATAACCATTGTTACACCGACTGCCTTGAGATCTTCGGAAATCAGCTGAGCCATACTGATAAAGTCAGTCCAACCAGCGCCAACCAAGATACGCAGAGCCGGGATCTTATCGCCCGACGGCTCCACAAGAGCACCAGAGCTGTCCCAAGTGTAGCCAGCTTCAGCTAAGATCTCACGAGCTTTGTCGGGATTGTAGTCATAAGTGATGTCTGCTAGTGAAGGATCAAGCCAGGTCTCTTGCTGGCCCGGGATGATTCCGGTAGGATGTGCAACGGGTACTACGCCGTAGTATGCTTTTTCAGAGAGTGGGGCTTTGTTGATCGCATAAGCCATGGCTAAGCGGAATGCTGTGTCGCTAAACGGTGCCTTGCTCATGTTCAAATAAAGGATATTGCTGTTGGTAACTGGCCACCAATAATGGTTGTGTTGTGGATCGCGAGCTACGAAGGCCCGTTCTGGGTCAGGGATAGAGAGATAGGAGTAGTCAATTTCTTTGTGTAAGAGGAGCAGAAGTGCACTGTCGTTGGACCTGGTGGCTTGGTACACTACCTGATCCACATAGGGCCTACCTTCGACCCAATAATCATCGCGCCGCTGGTAGGTGACCGCCTGCGATGTAAAGCGTCCGACCACAAACGGTCCGGTGACCACTGGATCAGAGTTGGTAAAGGCGCTTGGATCGTCGACCTCTTCCCAAATGTGCTTCGGCACAATCAGGGTGTGGGCGATGTACTGGAAGAGGGGAGTATTTGGCGATTCAAACTTGAATTCGACAGTACGATCATCGAGAGCAGTAACAGTGCTGAGGCCGTTTGCCCAAATGCCTGAAAGATCGAGGGCAGGATGTTCCTTCATGTAGTTAAAAGTGAATGCCACATCGTGTGCAGAGAATGGGGCTCCATCGGACCAGGTCACACCCTCCCTGGTTTCCACGACTAGAGTGAGATTGTCCTTCCATTCATATGACACTGCCAAAACCGGAGTCGTCTCACCTGTTAGGACGCTGACAAAGATCAGCGGTTCATATAAAGCCGAGCGTGTACCAGGTGCATTCTGTCCAGAAGCCAAGAAGGGGTTGAAGTTGTTGGTGATAGTTCCCCACTGGCCGGCAATGCGCACTGTTCCGCCCCGTTTTGGAGTCTCGGCAGCTGCAAAACCTGCTGCTAGACTGAACACAAGCACCAAAACCAGACTGGTCAATAAAACGCGCTTCATGGTGTACCTCCCTTAGATTTTTGGATTACACTGAGTGACGTCTTACAACCTGGGTTTCTAGTACTATGCGGTTTGTCTCTAAGTTTTCACCTCCTACGAGACGCAGCAGTACCTTCAAGGCCGTTTCGCCTAATTCAAACATTGGCTGGGCCACAGTGGTCAAGGCAGGAGTAACAACTTCGCTCACTGGCTGATTATCAAAGCCAACCAGCGCAACGTCGCGAGGCACCTTCAGCCCACGCTCCCCCAGGGCGCGCATCGCTCCGATAGCCATCCAGTCATTACAGCAGAATAGAGCTGTAGGTACCGCAAGACTCTCGCCCCATATTGACTGAGCCGCGTCATAGCCTCCCTGAGCGGTGAAGTCCGATTCACGCACCCACGCTTTCGGGTAATTAATCCCGGCCTCATCCAGTGCTAGGCGAAAACCCCGCACCCTATCCTGAGCCGACTGCAAGTTGAGTGGGCCTGTGATCAAGCCGATTTCTCTGTGCCCGGCTTCAAGCAGACACCGTGTAGCGGCATAACCTGCACGGAGATTATCAACTGTCACATGTGGGAATGTACTTCCTTCACTTCCATAATCTACTACCACCACTGGCCTGCCCTTCATAGCAGTGTTAAACTGCTCAGGACCGGTGGTGACCAGTACAAGGCCGGCATATTCCCCCTGACGCAGCCGATCGTTGATGGCCTGGAGCGATCGTTCGTCGGTTGTGTACAGTGTCACTGTGTAGCCCCGCTGGTAAGCCACAAACTCGGCCCCCCGCAGAATCTCAGTAAAGAAGAAACTGTTGATGTTGGGCATAACAATGGCTACTGTGCCAGCAGCTGCACCTCGGCGTCTATGGGGTGGTTCATAACCGAGCTCTTCCACTGCACTCTGGACCTTCCGCCGGGTTTCTTCACTGACCTGATCATATCCATTCAGAACTCGAGAAACGGTCGCGATGCTGAGGCCCGCTTTTTTCGCCACATCTCGTAGAGTTACACTCACCCAAGCACCTCCTTTCATTGTTGTTTTCGCTGTAATAATTATATACTTTTCTGTAACATCCTGCAAGTTTTGCAGTAAATTGCAAAAGAAAAAACAGTGGATCGTATTTGTAGTTCGACCCACTGTCTAACAAGGCGAATTTATGCAGCTTTGCGCTTCGGAACCGGATGCTGGCGCAGATAATCAGCCAGTTCCATTGATGTATGCACCACTTTGTCGATCCAGATGCCCCCAGCACCCACTTCCACTACTCTGTGGGCATCAGAACCCGACACTTGAATCAAACCGTGTTTTTCAGCATAGTCCAGGGCTAGATGATTGCGAGAGTCATGCCCCGAATTCCCGTTGTAGACCTCGACCCCATCGAGACAATCGGCTGGTGCTGGTTCTTGTCCTGTCCGGAATGGATGAGCCTGGATAATCAAGAGATTGTGCGTTCGGCTGAAATGAATGAACGACTCGACGGTATGATCATATAGATGCGGGTGTTCCACCAAGAACTCCGGTGTCAGCCCGTAAACAAGGTAGTCCTCGATTCGATTGTGGAAACGCAGTTCCATCCCTAAGAGCACCTCAAGGCCGATTCTCTGCCCTTCTCTATAAGCTTCGCGGTAGCCTGCCAGGTAATGCTCGATCTTGGCTTCCCAGGACCAGTCTTCAGGCATCGCTTCGAAATATTCCTTGAAGTAATGATCAGTAATGACAATCCCTGTATAACCTGCTTGTTTGTACAATTGAGCCATTTCTCCAGCGGGAACTCTACCACACCAGCTCGTTTCAGCGGTGTGAACGTGACAATCATACAGATAAGTCATTCCTAACCTCTTTTCTGACAATTTTCCTTCTCACACGCATAGTAACACCTGGCACCCTTCGGGTCAAGAAAAGACAGTCCCACAAGGGTGTTTTAGCAGGTTCATCACAGACTTCGCCGAACATTAAAGAAAAGCAATAATATTTTCGGAGGTGTTTACATGTCGTTTAAAGTCGCAGTAATTGGTGCTGGCAGTATTACATTTACCCGTAATCTGATGCGAGATCTGCTTTCGGTACCCGAGTTTCAGAATATCCGAATTGGGTTTACTGATATCAATGAGACGAATCTAGAGCGCGTCCGCCAACTGGTACAGCGGGACATTGACGCCAACGGCCTTAACATTAAGGTAGAAGCTTCTACTGACCGAAGAGCGACTTTGACAGACGCCCGCTATGTCTTCAACTTAGTGCGGATCGGAGGGTTGGAGGCCTTCGCCCAAGATATTGAGATTCCCCTCAAATATGGAATCGACCAGTGCGTCGGCGACACCCTCTGCGCTGGCGGAATCATGTATGCTCAGAGAGGTATTCCAGCAATGCTGGAGTTCTGCAGAGACATACGGGAGGTAGCTGAACCAGGCTGCATCCTCCTCAACTATGCCAACCCCAACGCCATGATCACTTGGGCCTGCAGCAAGTATGGCCAAGTACACACCATTGGGCTCTGCCACGGAGTACAGCACGGGCACATGATGATCGCAGAAGTGCTGGGCTTAAAGCAGTCCGAGGTCGACATTGTCTGTGCCGGTATCAACCACCAAACCTGGTACATCAAGGTGCAGCACAAAGGTGAAGATCTGACCGGCAAGCTCCTAGAAGCCTTTGAAAAGCACCCGAAGTACAGCCAGACCGAAAAGGTGCGTATCGACATGCTCAGGCGTTTCGGCTATTTCAGCACCGAGTCCAATGGACATCTCAGTGAATATCTGCCTTGGTACCGTAAGCGCCGTGATGAAATCAAGGATTGGATCCATCTCGGCAACTGGATCGATGGAGAGACGGGCGGCTACCTCAGAGTCTGCCGCGAAACCCGCGACTTGTTTGACAAGGACTTCCCCAAGTGGTTCGCTGAGCCGCCCTATGAATTCAAGCCAGAAGGCCGCAGTCAAGAGCATGCTTCTTACATCATTGAGGGGCTAGAAACCGGACGGGTCTATCGCGGCCACTTTAATGTAGTCAACCATGGAGTAATCACCAATCTTCCTGCTGATGCGGTGGTAGAAGTACCCGGTTATGTAGACAGTCTTGGAATTCATATCCCGGTAATTGGCGACCTACCCTTGGGTTGCGCAGCAGTATGCAATGCCAGCATCACTGTCCAGCGCCTAGCTGTTGAAGCAGCAGTGTCAGGTGACGATATGCTGCTCCGCCAAGCAATGCTGATGGATCCCTTAGTTGGAGCAGTCTGCAACCCACCCGAAGTCTGGGAACTGGTAGATGAAATGCTCATCGCCCAAGAAGAGTGGCTGCCGCAGTACACAAAAGCAATCGCGGATGCTAAGGCACGCCGCCAACAAAGATAACCCGGATCCTTTTCCCAAGGGCAGATAGGGCATTCCTGAACTCAGCCAGGGCATACTAGAGATGGGAGTGATGGGAATGCCGCGTCGTCGTGGGATTATGTCCGATCGTCTGAAGTACGAACTAGCTGCAGAACTCGGGTTTTACCACAAGGTGCAGGACGGAGATTGGGGCAACATCACGACCCGGGAGGCAGGGTCGCTGGTGCGAGCCGCGATAGAGCGAGCTGAAAGGATGATGGCCGCTCAGGCCCAGCAGCCTCAGCCACCCGAACAGAAAGGGTTCCCGTACTAAACTGGGAACCCTTTCACATATTCAATTACTGCAGTTCCTGCTTGGGATCAAAGGCGTCCCGCAGGCCGTCGCCCACGAAGTTGATGCTGAGTACCACGATAAAGATCGCGATACCAGGTGCTACCCACATCCAGGGCATTCCAGCCAGGACATGCAGGGGGCGTGCCCTGTTAAGCATGTTACCCCAGCTGGGTGCAGGTGGCGGCACACCGAGGCCTAAGAAACTCAGACCTGCTTCTGACAAAATGGATGAGGCAACCTGCAGCGTTGCCGAGACCAGGAGGGGCGAAAAAGCATTGGGCAGAATGTGCCGAAACATGATCCGCCCGGGTCTTGCTCCTAGGGCGGTGGCCGCCGCTACAAAATCTGTGGTTTTCAGCTTCAAGAACTCAGCCCGCAGAAGCCTTGCTGGGCCGGGCCATGAAAGAACACCCAAGATGATCATGGTGTTGTAGATCGATGGCCCAAAGATAGCCGAAATGGTAATAGCCAATATTAGAAATGGAAAACTATAGAAAATGTCTGCCAGCCGCATGATCAGCGTGTCCACAAAACCACCGAAGTATCCGGCGATGGCCCCCAAGACGACGCCGATGCTGAGCGAGATGCCCACCGACACCAAGCCAACCGAAAGAGAAATCCGCCCTCCGTAGAGTGTGCGGGCAAGGATATCCCGGCCCATGTCATCGGTACCGAAGGGATGCTCCTTTGAAGGAGGCTGATTGCGTTCCCTTAAGTTAGCGCGGTTAGGATCATAGGGCGTTAGGAAGGGGGCAAAAATGGCAGATAAGACAAATAATACAAGGATAACAAGGCCTGCCATGGCCAGCTTATTGCGGCGGAAGCGCCGCCAGAACTTGTTCACGATCTCCCCACCCCCTACTCATACCTAATCCGAGGATCAGCGATCGCATATGAGATATCTGCGATCAGGCTGCCGATGAAGATTAACACAGCAAACATCAAATTGATCCCCATTATCACTGGATAGTTCCGCTCATTAACTGCTTGAATAGCCAGAAGCCCCAGCCCTGGCCAAGCAAAGATACTCTCCACAATAACCGCTCCCGAGAAGATAGAGGGAATCATAAAGCCCATCAGGGTCAGAATCGGAAGAAGCGCATTGCGCAGAGCATGCTTATAGACCACGATGTTTTCAGATAGGCCCTTCGCCCGGGCAGTTCGTAGATAGTCCTGCCCCACTACTTCCAGGAGGCTAGAGCGCATATAACGGGCGACGCTCGCGATATCGCTCAAGCCGAGAGTCAGGGTCGGAAGCAGCAGATACTGGAAATACCCAAGCAGGGTCTTGGTCTCACCCGCCAAGAAGAATCCTCCCGCGGGAAGAACATTCAGCTTCAGTGCAAAGATATACAACAATATAAGGCCAAAAAAGAAGCTGGGTATGGAAATACCTACAAAGGCGAAGAACGTGATGATGTAATCGAAAATGGAATACTGATAACGAGCAGATAAGATCCCTACAGGGATCCCGATCCCCCATCCCACAACTATCGCACAGACCGATAAAAGAATAGTCGCGGGCATCCGCTCCAAGATCAGCTCAGCAACGGGCCTGCGCGAGGAATCAAAAGACAGCCCCAGATCGCCCCTGACTACACGGCCCAGCCACTTGGTGTACTGCACAATGAATGGTTCATTGATCCCAAGTTGGGCTTCGCGCTGGGCGATGACCGCTTCATCAATATTGGGGACTCCGCGGAGATGGCTGACCGGGCTTCCGGGAGCAATAGTAAGAAGCAGATAAAGCAGGAAAGTAAAGCCCAGTAGGACAGGTATCCCCTGCAGAAAAACCCGCCTGATAATGTAACGCCACATACGATTCACCTCATGTAAATGGGGAGCAGCCTGGCGTAGGCTGCCTCCCCATATCTCTTACCGAACCCTTCAGTCCTTCAGCCAGATCTCTGTCAGCTGCTCCATGTCTACTAATGGGCCTGTTGGGCCTGGCTCTGTTTCGATGCCCTGTACCCGCTCATTGACTGCGGCAATGGTGACACCGTAGTTGAGGAACATGGTGGGCAGTTCATAGTTGATCAGACGCTGCCATTCGGCATAGATTTCTTTGCGCTTTTCAATGTCAGTTTCGCGACGGCCCATCTCAATGAGTTCGTCAGAACGGTCATTGTAGAACCCTGGGTCATTCCACGGTACCGAAGAGTGCCAGATACCATATGGGTCAGGGTCAACCGAGAGGGACCAAGACATGGTGAAGGTATCAAATTCACGTGCATCTACCCGGTCTACCGCAGCGCTGAACTCCATGAAGACCAAGTTGACCTTAATGCCGATGTCTTCCATGTTCTGCTGGAACAGCAGGGCCATCTGTTCGGTTACACGGCTGCCTTCTGGAACGAGGAAGTCAAACTCGAGGCGCATGCCGTCCTTTTCGAGCACACCATCCTTGCCAGGCTTCCAGCCAGCGTCAGCCAGCATCTTGGCAGCCAAGTCAGGATCGTATGGGTACTCGTTGATGCCTTCTGTAGTAAAGGCCCATGATGCAGGCGGAATCGGTGCGTTAGCAATAATACCGAAGCCTTCTCTGAGGACCTCTACATAGGTCTCCCTGTCAAATCCGTAGGTGATCGCCTGGCGGACAACAGGATCGGCAAACCGCTCTTGCCTCATGTTAAACGCAATGTAGCTGTAGCTCAAAGCTTCATAGATGTAGGTGTCGATTCCGGGAATCGCACTTACTTCAGCATAGTTTTCAGGAGAGATCTCTGCATAATCTACCCGTCCTTGACGGAGGTAAATGGGAAGAGCATCGAGAGCTACTCTCTGGAACACGACATTGTCAAGATAGGGGCGGCCAAAGAAATAATCTTCGTTAGCCTCTAAGATGACGTGCTGGTCTGTCAAGAACTCAACAAACTTGAACGGGCCAGAACCAATGGGATTCCGGTTGAAATCAGCTGTTTCCAGCTCGCCTACAGGGATATCCTTTAAGAGGTGGCTCGGAAGGATTCCATAACCGAACTGTACCAGCAGTGGTGCAAATGGCTCATCAGTTGTGAACTTGATGGTGTAATCATCAATCACTTGGATTCCAGGTATGTCGTCTGTGAGGCCATTCTTGTAGTCCTCTGCCCCGCTCAAGATGGCAAAACTGCCGTAGCGGACACCGGTATATTCCGGATGGAGAATGGTCTTGTAAGTATACTCCACGTCCTTTGCAGTCAGTTCTACTCCATCATGGAACTTGATACCCTCGTGGAGGTAGAAAGTGATCGACTTTCCATCTTCAGAGATCTCCCAAGACTTAGCCACTTTAGGCTGAGGTTGGAGATTCTTGTCAATCGAGATAAGGCCATCAAACACCAGATCAATGACATACGCATCATAAGCTTCTGTATACAGCACCGGGTTAAACATGCCCCGTGGGTTGGTGGTCAGACCGTAACGGAAAGTACCACCATACTGTGGCTCCTGCGCAGCGGCTGCCGCACCGAAGACCAGGCAGAAAATGATTGCGGCCAATACCATTCTCTTCATATAGAAAACCCTCCTTTAGATATCCAAGTGCCCGCCGGCCGTTCCGGGCCCTAGAAACTATAAGAAGGGTTATTCTGCATGATTATGCATATTCCTTGCTTAATTTTTCATTTTACATATTGTTTACTGAAGGGCAAAGGCCTTAGCTATTCTGCCATTTTCCTCGTGCCAAAGATCTCTATCTGTCGCGCTACAACCTCTCGCACACGGGCTTGAGCCGCCGTGATCAAGTCAGGATAGCCGACCGGTCTGCCTTGGGCTAAGAGCTCCTGGATTGCCTGAACCGCGGCGAGGGAGTTCTCGGTGAAGAAGTTCACCTTGGCAATACCCCGTGCAATGGCTTGGTGAAAGTCATCTGGGCTGAGACCAGAACCACCGTGCAGAACTAGCGGAACAGATACGACAGCTCGTATCTTAGCCAGCAGCTCAAGCTCTAGATGTGGCTTCCCCTGATAAGGCCCATGCACTGTACCGATAGCTACCGCTAGGGCATCTACTCCTGTCTCTGCGACGAAACGGGCGGCCTGCTCCGGATCGGTGAAGTCCGCGGGATTGGCGGCGGTGCCTTCTACAAGATTCCCTTCGCCTCCTGCCACATGCCCGAGTTCAGCCTCGACACTGGCACCGAAACAGGCAGCCTCCTTGACCGCAGCTTTAGTCAAAGCCACGTTCTCCTCGTAAGGGAGAGCAGATCCGTCAATCATTACCGATGAAAAACCAAGCTCGAGGCCCTGTCTGATTACACCAAAGCTGGTACCATGATCAAGGTGCAGTACTACCGGGATCGGAAGTTTCGCTGCCTTAGCCCTTAGATAAGTCAAGAAGTCAGCCAGATCAAAATAACGATAATGCACCTCAGCTAGGCTCAGAATCACGGGCACGTTTTCCTGCACACAGGTGTCAAGAATTGCGTCAGCCATACTGACATCTGCCGCATTAAAGGAACCTACAGCACAGCCTTTCGTCTGAGCGAGAGGCAATATATCCCGCAATGTAACTATGGGCATCCAATCATCCTTTCTGATCGAGGGGGCCGTAGAACAGACCATCCGCCGCCGTCCAGCCTTCCAAGTCCAGCTTAAGCGGCCTCTGCGGCCAACCTTTCTCGATGCGTTGTTCCACTTGAGTTAGATGAGGAATCCCTCCAACGGCTGAGAGGGCTTCTACACAATGAGCACCCACCGCAGTTGCCCAGGTCAGTGTCTCTTCAGCAGTCTTTTGCCTGGCAATACCGGCCAAGAAACCCGCGATAGTCGTGTCACCAGCGCCCGTTGTACCTCTGGCCTCCACCAAGAAGCAGGGTGCAAGCAGCTCACGCTCAGCCCAAGCCGGCCCAAAGGCCTCCCCTGCCTGACTGCTTGTCCGCAAGTAAAGCCCCTGATCGCCCAGCTTAATCCCGACCATTCCCACTCCCATCTGCAGGATTTCAGCGGCGGCTTCACGGACTAGGGGCAAAGTCAGTTCTTGATCGTGTTTCTCCAGCATAAAGGCGAGCTCATCGATGCTGGGCAGGAAAATATCTATTAAGGGCATCGTACGAGCGATAATCGCGCGCCACGGAGCTCTGCCAGCCGGAGAATTGGGATCGGGCATGGCCATGTCCAAACTAGTGATCATCCCAGCTTCCTTGGCCTTTGAAAAGAGCTCCTCCAAGGCAGCGCCACTTTCCTGATACATTCTCGCCATGAGCGGTGGATAACCAAAGTGGAAGATCCCACCAGGAACGGCGGTAAAATCTACGTCTTCGGGCGAGAAACTGTCGTTTGCTCCCGGGTAGTGAAGAAAGGCTCTGTCCGACTCCGGAGGACTGAGCACTATCGAATATGACGTGCCTGCCCCCGGCGAAACAGCTAGGTACCTCGCATCGATCCCTTCGTCGTGGTAAATCTGCCGCACTATCTGGCCGAAATAGTCATCGCCAATCCTGCCCACTAGAATAGGGGCAAATCCTAACCTCCGAAGGGCAATCCCGGTATTGGAGACTGCTCCGCCTGTGGAAAAGGCTACCCCATCCACCTGCACGATCCGGCCTGGCTGCAGAGCTTCGAGGCTCCCTACAGGCCATTTGGGAATGATGTCGAGACAGAGGTGGCCCGCTACCATGATCTCCATCAGTTCGCCTCCATTCTTATTGAATGGTGTGGGGACGTCTAAATGGGTTAAAGCTTCGGTAGTCCTCGACGCTAACTCTCCAGGTACGGCGCGCCCAGTAGACGTTCAACTCCGACAAGAGTTTGCGCTCGGCGCAGGCCTTATCGAAGAGTTCATCGATGCCTGTCACAACCGCCAGGCGATCATCACCCCGCCCGACATAACGGACGTAGTGCTCCGGGATGGGAGTGATGTATTGTGCTGAATCATAGGCGCCATTGATGGCCACCACGAAACTGCGGGAATTCTCTAGTGTAGAATAGGGCCTCGCAGCCTTGCCTTGATGAACCGAAGCTGCTGTCCGCACCACTTCCAGGAATGGATCGGTACCACCACTATCAAAGCGCTCCTTGGACCCGTCGTTGTACACTACATCCACTTTCTCAGGATAGCGCCAACGAGCTGTGCCCTCAGTACCGACTACTTCCATCAGTGGATCAAACTTCTCTTCGGGGCAATGAGTCACGTAGAAGTAGAGGCGCGTACCCTGGGTTGTCTCTGCCTCGAGGCACGATGTATCAGGAGAATCAATGTAGGGGCGTGCCCGATAGAGCTCTGCCCGGACAAAGCGCAGGCCGGCACTGCTGTCCATATCAGGGCCAGCTATGAAGAGCATGTTGTTTAAGTAGTGAGCAAGAGCGTTGTTCATCGGCCCATCCAAAACGAGCTGGCCATCGACGATCACCTTGCCTGCCCATTCGTTGCGCCTATAATAACCGTCAGTACGGGGCCAGTACCCACGGCAGGTGATCTCTTTGATCTCACCTAGTCTGCCTTCGAGAATGATCTCCTTCAAGCGGCGCAGTGAACGCGAATAGATCATCTGAAACCCAACCGCGACAAACTTCCCAGTCTCCCGTTCCACACGCATCAAATCATCAAGCTGCTGCACAGTGGGCACAGGCGGTTTTTCGAGAATGATGTTATACCCCGCTTCAAGCCCCCGCTTTGCCATATCATAGTGGGTGTGAATCGCCACCGGAAGCGTGATAATATCCACTAGGCCTTGACCGCTATCGAGGAGGTCCTGGTAGTGAGAAAAGATGCGCACTCCCCGGTCTCTCAACAGCTCGACAATCTCAAGGCCGCGTTCGTGTTCCTGCACCACAACAGCGCGCAGTTCACCTAAGCCTTCTTCTTCTATTTTGGAAATATATTTTATATGGTCTTGGGCGAAGTTGCGTACACCAACGACGCCAAAGCCGACCCTTTCCACATCCATCCCTCCAAACTGATATTTAATCTATATAACTTCGGCTTAATCACTATTCTACCTGCTAAAAAACGCCGAGTACAGGTCGAACTGCACTCGGCGTCAGATTCTTAGTATATCTTGCGTCCTTTCTCGTCAGGGATGCCTGACTTCCGATAAAAGTAAGTATTAACCACGTCGCGCCACTCGATGGCGTTCTTGAGCTGTCTCTGAAGTCTTTCAGCGACATTCTCAAAGGTCACTTGGTCAATCTTGCCTTCAAGAGAATCCCATTGGGTGATCAACCATTCCACCTGCTCTACACCTTCGAAGTGGGTATCGTAGATATGCTGAATCAAAGTCTTGCCAGACTTGAGCTTTTCGGTATAAGCCACTCGGTGGAAGAACAACAGCAGTTCGTCGGGGCAAGTCTCCTTCGACTCGTACATTTCGGCATTGGGTGAATGATACTGGCCAGCGTAGCCAGTCCCGTTCTTGACTGTGCGATCCACTCCAATCGCGTCCCGGTCTGCCCGGTGGTAAGTACCCCAGCGGTCATATTCATAACCATCGATGTTTGGGCCGTAATGGTGCCCCGGATTGACCATCCAGCCAATCCCTAAGGGCGTGGTATAGTTTTCGTAGATCTCCCTAGACTTGAGAAGCATCTTCGAAACAACTTCTACTACCTGTTCATCGCCTCCGAAGGTAAGCCGGATCCACTCATCGGCAATTCTCTCCGAAGAAAGATCTGTATCCCAGCACAAACGGCCGTAACCGTAGAGGTTTGCCTGTGCCAAAGCATGACCAGTCCAGTTGAGGTCGTCGCCGACGTTGACTACCGCCGCAATGCCGCTGTGCTCTTGAGGAAACACCTTGCCGGCCACGATCTGCTTGACCGTGGAACCTTCGCCTTTGGCATAGGTATCAAAATCTAAGACTTCTTTCCACATGGGAACTAAGTAGCAGAGGTCAATCTGCTGCCCTGTATACTCCTGGGTAATCTGCAGCTCCAGCACCTGATTGGTCTGGGATAAACCACCAAAGAGCGGAGAGACTGGTTCCCTAATTTGGAAGTCCATCGGGCCATTCTTAATCTGCAGGAGTACGTTGCTCTCAAACTTGCCATCGAGCGGCATAAAGTTATCATAGGCAGCCCGAGCGCGGTCAGTTTGGTAGTCGCGCCAATCCTGCATACAGTTATATACAAAGCACCGCCAAATTACAAGGCCTCCGTGGGGCCTTAAGGCGCGGGCCAGCACATTAGCTCCCTGTGCGTGATCCCGGTCATACGTAAACGGCCCCGGACGGTGCTCAGAATCAGCTTTCACCACAAAGCCGCCAAAATCAGGGATGCGGCTGTATATGTAATCTGCCCTTTCCGCCCACCATGCTTCCACCCTCGGATCAAGGGGATCTGCCGTTTCAAGGCCGCCCACTTCAATCGGGCTTGCATAGTTGATACTCAAGAATACTTGAATTCCCCACCGGCGAAATATATCAGCCAAACGCTCCACAAAGGGTAGTCTTTCCCCAATCAGATGGGTTTCGACTTGATGGACGTTGACATTATTAACTGAAATACTGTTGATGCCCAGCGACGCCAACAGGCGAGCATAGTCTTCTACCCGGCTGAGGTTAGAAGTTAAGCCATTGTTTTCCCAAAAAATGGACTTACCTGCATAACCACGTTCTATACTGCCATCCATGTTGTCCCAGTGATTGATCATACGCACAGGACTCTTGGGGTTTTCGACTATGGTAAGCTCTTCACCTAATTCACCGAGCCTAAGTTTTCTCAAGAATGCGAATACGCCGTACAGCAGGCCCCGTTCAGTTCTTGCCGCGATTAGCGTTTTGCCTGCCGCACCGGTGCAGTTTCTCAGGCAGAAACCTTCATCGCTGAGTTCTACTGACTCCTCGAGGCCCTTCCCACACTGGCCGGGCATGTCTTTGATCAAGCTGACAACCAAGCCCGCCTCCTGCGGCGAATTAACAAACTCGGGTTTGCCGCCCAACAGGCCTTCCGCTGCTCGAGTGAGTTCTTCTTTGATCGAGTCGACAATGAGCCCTTGACTGCGGACGCAGATTTTCTCCAAATATCTTTTGATCTGATCCTGCGAAGTCTGTGGATTGACCAAATCGTAGCCCAGCCAACAGGCATAGCTCTGGGGCGTCGTATTCACTGCATCGTCCTCCTTTTTGGCTTAAGTCCCTGATTAGTTCCCTACTATCAGCTGCTTTCCTTCTCAGATACAATCTGTTCTCGGCTTGCCCCATCGCGGCCGCCCTGTTTGAGATATAGGTAGAGACATTTCTCAACCAGCGCTGACAAGCTAATGTCCTCTTTCACGGCTTGAATCTTAGCCTCTTTAAATATTGAGCGATCAATATAACCATTCAGCCTTGCCTTCTCCACAACAATTCCTCCCATGAGCATTTCAACACATTTCCTATTATACCACAATAACACCAAAGCACAATGACGTTATATCCCCTTTGCACTTTAACGTTATTGTGTTATACTATGGATACTTATAAATAACGAGGTGGATTACTATGATAAGGACACTCACTCCTATCGCTTTGGTTCACGCGGAAGAGTGGAAGGCCATCGTTAAATACTGTATGGATGAAGTTGCGGCACATAATTACGAGTGTCCCGATGATAACACCATCGTTATCTGGACAACTCATGACGGGATAACCGATGCTCCTTCGATGCATGGTGCGTATAACTCTGAATTATCTCAGCAGACTCCAGATCACGTAAACGTTGTTTGGCTTACCGGGAACTGTGATTATCCAGAAGGCTTTTCTTGGGAAGGCAACTGGAGCCCCCACATGGCTCGGACCCACTTCATTCACCTCTTTGAGACAGTCATTGGGAAGAAATACGCAGGCAGCCGCTCAGAAAACCGCGGCTGATGCTTAAAGAAAGCGTCTCACTGTAGAAGAACTCCCCTTGTGTACCGTTTTTGTCACAAGGGGAGTCCTTTTATTATACCTTCGTCTATGTGTTTAGAACTAAATCAGCTTTGTCGCTCACAGCTAGTTCTTGAAAATAACGATTCTCTAAAGGGATCCACTCTGCTTCGAAGCGAGCCAATAGGGCTGGGCCGCTGCGAGCAAGAAT
>JAAYMS010000037.1 GCA_012521295.1 Bacillota bacterium | reverse complement strand
GATGGGCTGAAAGAAGCCCTGTCGCCTAACCAGCGGGAAGACAACTAGCAGGCAAGGGCGTCACTGGCAACAGTGTCGTCTGGAGGAAGCCGAGGGGGAGTCTTGGAACGTAGCGCAAGCGAACCGACGTTGGCTTGTATGGTGGGTAACTGGAGTGTACTCGGTTTGCCGGACACGTAGTATGCATCATATGATTACCAGGGATTGCTACGTAAACATGGCTATCGGCAAAGTATGAGTGCTAAGGGTGATTGCTATGATAACGCCTGTGCCGAACCATTTTTTGCCACAATTAAGAAGGAGTGTATTCGCTTAGAACACTTTAAAACTCGGAGCGAAGCTAGGCTGAAGATTGTAGATTACATTGTTTGGTATAATGCTAAAAGACGCCACAGTTATTTGCCTGTCAGGATACGGAAGTCGTGAAAAAAGCCTTCTGCAGGTTGGCGGGGGTACCCAGCGGCTGGTTTGAGCGCCTTAACCTAGATGAAATTCAGCGCCAAGCAGAGGATTTTGAACGATTGGTGGAAGCTGATTCGGTTCATCGCCTTTACCGATTCCTTGGTCAGATGTGGAACACTCATCCGTGGATTATTATTCGGATTACTAACTTAATACAATGGGTTGAGGAAGGCTCTTATGAGCGAATCTTAAGGAAGCGTCGGCTTGTTGCGGTGAACAGCAGCGGAGCAATATGCGAGTGCGGCGAGGTCATACAAGAAGACTTGTACTACTGCCTGTTTTGCGGACGCAGAGTGGCTAGAAGACACGAGACTGAGGTGAAGTAAATGAACAAGCGCGTAACCACAAGAGCAACTACATACGAAGAGTTCAACGTATTACGGAGCCGTCTGCATGATTTGGTTGCCGATGTCACAAGCATTTCTAATGATATCGGGATTAGTGAAGAGTATCAACACAAGTTAGAACGCCTGAAGCACCTTGTGACTGGAGAAATGTTCAGAGTAATCGTCATCGGTAGTTTCTCTCGGGGTAAGTCTACACTCATCAACGCTCTTATTGGCAAGCAAGTACTCCCGGCTAAACTCACCCCCACTACCGCCGTTATTACCGTCATCAAGTACGGCGAGGAGCCTCGGGCTGTTGTTCGGTACAAAAACTCGGACGTGGCAGAAATCCCTGTAGAAGAACTCCGGGATTACCTCACAATTCCCCGCAAGGGCCAAGTGCAAAGTAACTATCCCACCAGGATTGATACGACTGTGGAAATGGTGGAGATATACTACCCGTTAGACTTGTGCAAGAACGGTGTGGAGATAGTGGACTCACCAGGCCTTGAGGAAGATGAAACTCGCCAGAAGATCACGATGCGCTTTCTGAATGAGTGTGATGCTGCTATCGTGGTCCTGTCGTGTCAACAGCTCCTCACTATGCAAGAAGAGCGATTTATACGGGAAGAGCTCCTCACTAGGGGATTTGACCACATCTTTTACGCGCTAAACTACGCGGATGCGCTGACAAGTGAGGATGAAGAAGATGTCTGGTTCCGTTTTCGGGAGAAGGTGAGGAATGGTTCCCGCAGTTTCATGGTTTCGGCGCGGGAAGCCCTATACGCGTAACTAGATGGGGATGAGTTCTCCCTGCAGCAGAGCGGTTTCCCAGCATTGGAGTCGAGCCTAGAAGAGTTCTTGGTCAGCGAGCCTGGTTTTATCAAGTTGAGGTCGTCCCAAAAACTCTTGAACACTTACATAGACGAACTGCAAGAAGTTTTGGACATTAAGCTCAGTATGCTGGAAAATGCAAAGCTTGGAGACTTTCAGAGGCTAGAAAAAGAGTTTGCGGAGCGCAAGGCTAACGTCCTAAAGAAAAAGGAATACATCCTGGAGCGTATTGGTGAGAAGGGGATCCACGTGGGTGAACGGCTTTATAATAGCTTTGCTAGAAGGTGCCGGAGTATAGCCAGGGAGCTCCCCGGGGTAGCTCGGGAACTGGACGTAGATGGTAGCGTATTTGCACAAGCTGAGTACAAGAGAACAGTAGCTAACCTATTAGAGGATTGGATCCGTAGTGAAATCCGACATTGGCTCGAGACAGATGCCGAGGATATTCTGGAAGTTGAAGGAACTCGGTTGCAGCAACTAGTTTCAAATCAAGTTGAGGATATCTTAGGCGAAGTGCAAAAGCTTAAAGTCCTTATTGCACCGGAGTTCTCTACCGAAATAGAGGCCAGCGAAAGTTCCCTCGAGCGCATTTTAGCCGCTGGTGGTTCACTCCTACTGGGGGACCTAGGTGGAGTGATCACTGGTGGTGCCTTTGGAATTAAAGGGGCCATACTCCAGCTGGGTGGCGTTGCCGCGGCAAATACTGCCCTTTGGGCCCTGGGTCTACTTAACCCAGCCACGGCAATTATCGCTTCTGCGACAATGACCTATACAGTATGGAAGGCTCTTACTCCAGATGCTTAAGCCCGCATGCGGGTGGAAGTTGCTGAACAGATGATTGAAAGCATTCATGAGCTTCCCGAAAAGACAGAAAGGCAAATCAAGTCGGGTGTCATGAAGGAAATAAACCGCCTGGCCGAGGCGATTCATAACGGTATCCGGGCGATGGTTTCTAACTTGGAACACCAAGTATCCAGCACGCGTGCGGAGCTTGAAGCGAATAAGTACGCTGCTATTGATAAATACAACGGCTTTCGCCAGAAACTAGAATCCATCCGTGCAGAATTGTCAGCAATCGTCGAGCAGGGGGCGGAAGAGGTTGCAGCAACGGAAGATCATTAAAGATAATCAAGATTACTTGAATTACCTTGTCGAAGAATGCGAGTATTTGGACTTGCCGCAAGAACTAGCTGATAGAGTTTGGGATGCTATTACTCTAATCGATAACAAGTTGCAATCGGAAACGGTTCACCTTGCCTTGGTAGGGGGATTTTCTGCGGGAAAATCAACGCTTATCAATGCGATTCTTGGAGAGAAGCTATTAACAAGCCGTGTTAATCCCACAACGATTTGCCCCACTTATATTGTTTATGGGGATATTCCCAAGCTTACGGTCAACCTCCATTTTCCCATGGAGCGCGAGGAAATAATCACCGAAATTATTCATGAGGTGACTTTACACGGGGATTTCTTGAGCACACCGCTTCCCTTGGTTGAGCTAGGCGATTACATGTATCAAGCAAAGCACGTATTTCACCATACGGGTGAGTTTCGTTATGAAATCCATGTGAACGGTAGGTCGATCCATACAGATACAATCCATATCTGGGTACCCGGGACTTCCGTTGAGTTTTGCTACAGCGGGCTGGGTAATCGGGCGGCGACCGATCACGACTGCCTCTTTCTCCCGGAGGACAAGTTACCAACGGTTAAGGTCACTGGTAGAAACGTAGAGCAAGAGGTAATGCTGAAGGATATCTTTCTCACCGGCGAATACGGCTTGAAGCTAGGCTGCGACTGGGATTACCTCAATAGTCGCTATTCGGTGGTGTATAAAAAGCGTCGCGAACCCCGTTCGATGCTGCATATGTTGTTGAACCGATTAAGACGCATTCCACCATATATTATAGAAACTCGACATTTTGTTCCTCCTCAATTGATTCATCGCATCACCGTCCAGCAGCCTGGACTATATTGGATTGGCCTGAAGCTGGCCCAGCAAAAGATCGAGGTACACCATCTCAAGGAATCAGAGGGTGTTCGACGCAGTTTCGTGATGAATTCAGAAGAGGATAAGCGCATTGGCGGAGCCCTCATTGCCCAATACACTGCTGCTGCTCGGGGTGAAGAACCGCATGACTATACAGGTATCGTTGATGGAGTGCGGCTGGAGTATCCTTCCCAGAACCTCCGGCAAGGCTTAACCATCATCGACACCCCTGGTATCTCAGCGGAAGAGGAACATACTCAGATCACTTTAGATGTTATTAATAATGAGGCAGATGCCTGTATGTTCTTGTGTCCTGCTGATCAGGCCGGGACCTTGTCGGATTTGGAGTTCGTCCGCGAACGTTTGGAAAAGATCAGTGGGGAAATCCTCTTTGTCGTTACCAAAACGGACCTCGCAGGTGATGATGAGGAACTTCAAGAGCTTATCGAAGTAATCCTCGAGAAAATTCGGCAGCATACAGGTATTTACGAACCGAAGGTCTTGGCGGTCAGCCCTCTGCGCGCTCTCCGGGCGCCCCAGTCCCGCGAAGGGAAGACGTTCTATGAAGCGATCAAGGCGGTAATTGACCTTGTGACCCGGAACCGGGATATTATCATGGTTCGCCACCTTCTTAAGGTGGAACATAGTGTAATGGAGCTCCTTTCAGAACGGGCTCATGCTGCACTGCAAACATATTATCAGCGTTTGCAAGAACTGCAATCTCATAAGATTCAAGACATTAGGGCCTTCGTAGAGAAGCAAAAGCCCGAGGTCTTCCAAAACCTAGAAGAGATATACGATGAAGACGCTTACTTGAACCTTTACCGAGAATCCATTCGGCCTGTTGTGACCGAGTACAAGAATCGCATTAAGGCAAGCCTCGAACTCGCGAACTCAACGCAAGAGCTTAAAGAAAGATGCGAAGGCCCTATCGCAGAGCTCCTGAGGGAGTATGCCAGTACACGAGATGCAGCTCTTCGAACGGCATCAGCAAAGTTCAGCCTCAAACTTAACGAACTGCTCAAAGCGGTTTTCAGGCAGTTTGAAGAACGCTTTGAAGAGCAGTATTCACTAGATCGTCTTACGTTAGGGAATGTGAGCGTGGGAAACCGTCCGATCCTGCGGGTAGAAGTTTCCACGAACACGGCTCTTGAAGAGGTGAGTGAAGCCATGGGTACCGAGGCCGCCGGATTAGGACTCGGGATGGCTGGGGGAGCCATTTTGGGATCTCTGATCTTTCCTGGCATCGGAACCATAATTGGTGGATTAGTGGGCTCGTTTTTCGGCAGCCTATTTGGGCCACCCATAGAAAACGTTAGGGGCAAGGTTTACCGCTCTATTTCAAGGGCGATCGATGATCAATTGAGTGATCAGCTCTATCCTCATCTTGAGAAAATGATTGCTCTTAAGCGGTTAGAACTAAATGACATTATTGTGTACAGTATAGAGAAATATGTCTTGAACTACGACGAGATCATAAGAAGCCTTATCGAGGAGCATGAGCAGAAAAAGCGTGATATGGAGCAGTATGTGAAGCAGGCCAACGAGGTTATTACAGAGCTAAATAAACGCCAGACAGAACTGGTAAGGCTCGGAGAATCTTTGGTTACCGAGTACGGTGACGGCTTCAGAGAGGTAGCGGTGTCCTACTAGTAGAGACAACTAAGACATCCGGGATCTGTTTCAGTAGTTCATCGTTCCTCCACATGCCGCGGTTCCTATGTTACTCGGGGCTTAGGTTTATGGATCGGAAGCGCACCCTACTATGATAGGTAAGGTGCGTTTTTGCGTTACATTGCCACTGCATATGGAATTTTTAATGATGAATCAATGGTGCGAATGATAGTTATTCTGGACCGGCCAGAACACGAGGGTATGGGACTGAGGGAGTTAAACGTGCTTTAGAAATGCTCTCTGCTGAAAGAAAGTATAATGAGATTTTGATCTGGGTTCATCAGTTAAATGTGGTCGCCAGGAAAATTTACGAGAAAGTTGGCTTTGTGGTCACAGGAACTGCAGAGTGGGACGGAAGTTCCCGTAACATGAAAATGAAAATCTAAAGGCCTAGGGGGTACCGTTTAGACCAATGAAACGACTGTATCTAATCGGAGGCACAATGGGTGTCGGAAAAACGGCGGTCTGTCAAGAACTTAAAGTCAGACTTAATAATAGCGTGTTCCTCGACGGCGACTGGTGTTGGTATGCACACCCGTTTCATGTAACTGAAGAAACCAAAAAGATGGTGATGGAGAATATCTGCTTTTTGCTGAATCAGTTTATTCGCTGCTCCGCCTACGATAACATCATCTTTTGCTGGGTAATGCACGAACAGTCAATAATTGATACAATTCTAAGCAAGCTTAATACGGCGAACTGCGAAGTCAAGGCGATTTCTCTAATCTGTGAAGAAAAAGAACTACGTGCACGCCTCACAAAAGATATTGCAGCCGGTAAAAGAAAACCGGATATCATCGAGCGCAGCCTTGCCCGAATTCCACTCTATCACCCGTTAGATACGATAAAGATAAACACCACCGGAAAAACAGTGAGTGAAGTTGCAGAAGAAATTGCCCACATTTAGGGGATAATAATCCTAAGTCGAGGCAGGAACTCAGCGACGGTTGGACAATTAGTCTAATTTAAAATGATTTGATGTACCAGGAGAGAAATGATGCAGAATTCCTTTTTTTATGTCAGCCGCTACATGGCGAAATGGTTGTTTTTAGCTGCGTTAGTCGGCATAGGTGGTGGGTTGTCGGCAGTTGTATTAAACGATGCGATTGATTTTGTGACAGACCTAAGCACAAACATACCTGTGTGGCTCTCCCCGGCAGTTGGAGCAGCGCTGATAGTCTTGATTTATGCCTACTGGGATCAGCAGGCAGCTGGTTCGGGTACAAACCGCTATCTTTATGCTGTCAATATCGATAATGGTGAAATGCGTTTTCGGACTTTATTCAGCAAGATTGCGGCCACTGCCGCTACTTTAGGATTTCGAGGGAGCGGCGGCGTTGAAGGCCCTATGGTTGTGATAGGCGGCAGTTTAGCAAAAGGATTAACGCGCATTCCATTTATTGAGAAGTTCCTCAATGATGATGATTTCCGCCTGCTCGCGATCTGTGGTGCTGCCGGTGCGGTTGGAGCTGTGTTCCGGTCTCCTTTAGGGGGAGGGATTTTCGTTGTTGAGGTCTTATACCGGACTTCACTGCATTACCATGATCTTTTCCCGGCTGTCCTTTCCTCCACTATGGGCTTTGCAGCCTACTGCAGGTTTGCCTCAGGAACACCACTGTTTATGATCCCTGATTACCTACCCGATGTTGTTCATGTGCCTTGGTATATTATCTCCGGATTAATCAGCGGCGCAGTTGCCTACTTATTTATGGTTGTTTTTGCCATCATTACGCGCCAGATGCGGAAAATTGCTTTTCCGTTTCCGCGGCCCATCATTGGAGGCATCTTAACTGGCTTAGTGCTCCTTTGGGTGCCGGCGGTAGGTGGAACAGGGTCGGGAGTAATCCAGGAACTAATTGTAGAATCCCAATCATGGGTACTGCTGCTGGCACTGTTGGTTGGTAAAATACTGGCAACTTCGTTTACCGTTGGTTCAGGAGGAAGCGGAGGTTTAGTGATTCCTGCGTTGTTTATCGGGGCTGTTTCCGGCAACTGGTTAGCTGGGCTTGCAGCAGGAGGGGATCCTAATCTGACAGCAAGTTTGGTTGTGTCGGGAATGGCGGCCAGTTTGGCCTCGATCGCAAATGTTCCGATTGCAGCCGCGGTGATGCTGATTGAGATGGTGGGCATGAACTTGGGGATGCCTGTGGTTTTAGGCAGCATCATTGGTTATGCGGTGGGAAGAAGCCGCAATATTTATGATACCACTAACCAAACCGAAGTTGAGTTCGTAGAAGCCCAAAGGTTTCGCAAAAGAGATCGCGATACAGAAGAGCATTAAATCATTTCAGAGAAAGGCTCCGCAAGGGGCCTTTCTTATTAAGAACGGCCCCCAGCACTAGGGAGCCGTAATTTTCTCATACCTATTTATAGCTGACCACCCGTTTGGCCAAAAATATATCCGGCTTGCCCAAGCCATTTGCATCCGGTAGAACGCCAACGATCTTGAATCCCAATTTAAGATAAAATTCGTAGGGATGGCCTTTTAAATTCTTAATATTGCGGATCCGCTCTGGCAGATTATCGTAGAGATCAACCCCAGCCAAGGATGTCATGCCATTTTCATCATCACTTCCCACATAAATGGTGATGCCGTTTCTCATCCTTACCTGTGCTTCTAAATCCTTTACCAGCATCGTACCAATACCACGATTTCTATGGTTTGGTTCAACCACTAGGGGATGCAGTTCCCAAACATTGCCCCTGTACTGGCTGATCCCACCAATCCAGCCAATAACACGATCATGTTCGTCCACAGCGATGCGGCAAATTCTATCATCACCTAAACATTCCTGTACTTCTTTTAGGGCAGACTCTAAGTCAGGCCAGGCATCAGGCTAATTTTCTTTAAAACAGTCAACCAATAACTGTGCCGCCTCTAAGATATATCGCTCATCGGTAATCTTTAGATCTTTAATCTCCATTTCCATTTCCATCAGTCCTGAAGTATTTTCTTGCCCAAGTACATTTTGGCATGGCTTTGTACTGCCGCTCCAAGAACCATGCTAACGGTTCATGCGGAATTCCACCTAACAGTACATTATTTCCCGAAACATTAAGGCAACAGCTTCTATTCCTCGTGAATACGTTAATTCCTTTGATATGAAGAACTTTTCACTGCATTCTGGAAAAAATAACCTTTAGGTCGTTGACATTCAAACTAATTGATTTAAAATAAGAAACAGTGTCTTTTTTGCCGTCTTCCGCCAAATACATAGTTTCAGCGGTAATCTGTCCATGCCCACTCTAGGTGATTAAAAATGCACCCGACTCGAAAATTGTTGTCGATGAATTTCAAACGCTATATGATCCCCGTTGTCCTTGTCGTTGCCATATTCTTTGCAACTGACTATGTGTTAGCTATTAAGCCCCCTAATTGATTTAGACAAATAGTGTGTGTCTGATAGAATCAATTTGGGAGTGATTTAAGTGACCAGACAGTATACTAATGAGTTCAAGGCTCAGGTACTAAAAGAAGTCCAGGAAG
>JAAYMS010000036.1 GCA_012521295.1 Bacillota bacterium | reverse complement strand
GAGAATATAAGTTGTCGACTAAGAAAAGTTCGGAGAGCGTATGATGGGAAGGTTGTTCTATTTACTCTTAGGTCTCGTTGGTTTGGTACTATCTTTAGTCGGTTTTGCAGTTCCGCTGTTGCCAGCGTTTCCGTTCGTTGTATTGACAGTATTTGGGCTCGCCCGCAGTTCGGAACGGCTGCACAAGTGGTTCTTATCGACAAAGATCTATAAGGAGACATTTGCAAGTTATTTAGAAGGGCGAGGTATGACTCGCCGCGCTAAGGTGCGCTTGATCATAAGTGTAACTATAACTATCAGTATTGGTTTTGTCATGATGGGGCCTATTCTTTTGGGACGGTTAGTTCTATCAGTTGTATGGTTTGGCCACATCCTATACTTCTTGTTCAAAGTGAAGACCATTCCTGATATGGGGTAAGGTCACACCGGTTTATTTGTGATTTTACGAAAACTGTGCTTTACTTCGCCTTGGATTTGTGTTACTTTATGAATGTAAATTGAATAAAGAGCTTGTCACTCATATAAGCCTGCAAATCTGGTGCAGGAGTCTCTACGTGGCGACCGATATCGCCTACGCTATGGGTGCTTCGTTAAGCGCGTACACAGAGGGAGTCGCGCCAAATTCCCTTTTTGTGATCAACAGCTGTCGAGCACTCGACAGCTGTTTTTTGTTTTTTAGGAGATAATAGGAACCGGTTCCCTATTGTCGTATATACCAAATCAAAAATGGAGGAGTCAGCGATGGACAACTTTTTTAAGTTGAAGGAGCATGGCACAGATGTTCGCACAGAAGTTCTAGCCGGGCTAACTACGTTCTTTGCAATGGCGTATATTATCATGGTTAACCCGGACATGTTATCTCTTTCAGGGATGCCCTGGGGAGCGGTATTTCTGTCCACCATCATAGCGTCCATTATTGGTACACTGGTGATGGGCCTATTTGCAAACGTCCCTTATGCTCAAGCTCCTGGAATGGGTCTTAACGCCTTCTTTGTATTCACTGTTGTATTCGGGTTAGGCTTCACCTGGCAGGAAGCACTAGCTATGGTATTTATCTGTGGTGTGATTAACATCCTGATCACCGTCACACGTGTTCGGAAACTGATCATTAAGTCCATCCCAGAAAGCCTCCAAAACGCGATCGGCGGCGGTATTGGGATATTCATCGCCTATATTGGTTTCCAAAATGTTGGCTTGATCGGGTTTGCAGATGGCATTCCCTCACTGGCACAATTAAATAACCCAACTTTGCTGCTAACTCTCATTGGCCTGGCTATAACTATCATTCTCTTGGTCAAGAATGTGCGCGGTGCAATCTTTATCGGTATTGTGATCACAGCGCTGCTGGGTATTCCCTTTGGTGTAACTCAAGTCGGTTCGACCATGAGCTTTGGACAAGCCGTCTCGGAACTGAAAACAACCATGTTTGCTGCTTTTGGCAATCCTGGTATGCTGTCACTCTTCAGTGACCCAGCTAAGATTCCCTTGGTCTTGATGACCATTTTTGCCTTCAGCTTGTCCGATACTTTCGATACCATTGGTACATTTATCGGTACAGGGCGCCGGGCCGGAATCTTCTCTGACGACGACATCAAGGCCCTCGAAAGCAGCTCTGGTTTTAAGTCGAAGATGGACAAGGCCCTCTTTGCTGACGCTACTGCAACATCTATCGGTGCGATCTTCGGTACTTCCAATACCACTACTTTCGTTGAAAGTGCAGCCGGTATTGGGGCAGGTGGCCGGACTGGTCTGACCAGTGTTGTTGTGGCAATCTGTTTTGCTCTGAGCGCATTCTTCGCTCCGCTTATCAGTGCCGTTCCTTCAGCCGCTACAGCGCCTGCGCTGATTATCGTCGGTATTATGATGCTGGCTTCCTTCAAGGACATTAAGTGGGAAAACTTCGTCGAAGCAGTCCCGGCTTTCTTTGCAGGTATCTTTATGGCACTTTGCTACAGCATTTCCTATGGTATCGCAGCTGGTTTCATCTTCTACTGCTTGGTGAAAATCGTTAAGGGTGAAACCAAAGATATTAACCCAATTCTGTGGGTGTCCACCATTTTGTTCATCATCAACTTCATTATCATGGCCATTCTCTAAGCCACAGAATAACAGAACCACCGCTCTCAACAAGAGGGCGGTGGTTTTTTCATGGAGTCCTATTTCAACTTGATTTCAAGCCCGACCGGACAGTGATCGCTGCCCATTACTTCGTCATAAATATAGGCATCGACGGTGCTATCTCGGAGATTTTCTGAGACAAGGAAGTAGTCAATACGCCAGCCGATGTTGCGTTCTCTTGACTTGGCGAAGTAAGACCACCAGGTGTAGGCATCGGTCTTGTCAGGGTAGAAGTGACGGAAGGTATCGACAAACCCCGCTTCTAACAGCTTCGTAAACTTCTCTCGTTCCTCGTCTGTGAATCCAGCGTTCATCCGGTTGGTGTCTGGGTTCTTCAAGTCAATTTCCTTATGGGCCACGTTTAGATCACCACATACGATAGTGGGCTTATCATTGGCTAAGTCAACAAGGAAAGCGCGGAAATCATCGTCCCAGCGCATACGGTAGTCCAATCGGGCTAAGCCCCGCTGAGCGTTTGGCGTATAGACCGTGACTAAGTAGAAGGGATCATATTCTAGCGTAATTACGCGCCCTTCTTGGTCATGTTCCTCCATACCTAACCCAAGCTGGACAGACATAGGTTTATGTTTGGTGAAAATGGCTGTTCCCGAATAGCCTTTCTTTTCGGCGTAGTTCCAGTACTGCTCATATCCGGGCAGATCCAACTCAATTTGGCCTTCTTGGAGTTTTGTTTCCTGCACACAGAAGAAATCTGCATCGATCTCATGAAAGAAATCGAGAAAACCCTTCTTCACACAGGCTCGCAGTCCATTGACATTCCATGAAATCAGCTTCAAAAAATCCCCTCCTGATTTCGCTAGATTCTCCGAGTGAGCAGATAACCCTGCAACAGCGAGAAGAACACGGCATTTCCTTGACTTAGATGTTAAATCGTGGTAACGTGTAACTGTGAATGAAATAACGATCACAAAGGAGGAAGTACAGTGGGCAGAATTGGTTTTGGCGAGCTGGTAGTTATCCTGATCATCGCCTTGCTGGTCTTTGGGCCCTCAAAGCTGCCAGAAATGGGTAAAGCGGTGGGCAATGCGATGCGTGAGTTTCGGAATGCTGCCAAGGGAATTGCAGATGATTCACCAGCAGACATTTCTAACAAAGAATAAACACACAATGCCTGATCGATAGGTTGGTGGATATGTTCCAGAGGTTGCGCAAACAAGCGAGCTCACAGTCAGAGATGACGTTGGTGGAACACCTTGCAGAACTGCGGCGCCGGATTATTATCACGCTTTTGACTCTTGCGGCCGGTGTGGTTATTGGGTTCTATTTCTCTGACGAGGTCGTCGCCTACGTAACTAGGCTTCCGGGATCGCTAGTCTATCTGCATCCTGGTGAAGCTTTTTTTGTTCATCTGAAACTGGCTTTGGTTCTTGGCTTAGCGGGAGCATCTCCCATGATCCTGTATCAACTAGTGGGTTTTGTCTCGCCAGCTTTAGATAACATGGAAAAGCGTGTGCTTTTCGTTGGTATTCCTTTCTCCGTCCTATTGTTTGTGGGGGGTGTGGCATTCGCCTATCAGGTGATTGTGCCAATTGCCTACCGTTTTTTTATGAGCTTCGGCAGTGGAATGCTTCAGCCACTGATATCTATTGGAAACTATGTTTCGTTCGTCCTGGGCATCATTCTGCCGTTTGGTGCTGTGTTTCAGCTGCCGCTGGTTGTCGTTCTGCTCTGTCGGGTAGGTATTCTGACGCCGCAAATACTAACTCGATATCGTAAGTTCATCGTGCTTGGTGTGTTCTTGATTGCGGCCGTCCTTACACCACCAGATATAATCTCTCAAACGCTGATGGCTCTCCCCATGCTGATTCTCTACGAACTCAGCATCGTTTTAGGAAAGGTGGTGGTCAGAAAAGGCGGTACGAGGCATTAGTACATTGCAGTAAAGCGCTTCAGGGAACCAAATTCAAGGAGGGACAAAGTCGATGGATAGCAAAAAGCGCATGAGTCGTCGTGAGTTTTTGGTAAGTGCAGGAGGAGCAGCTGCGGGCCTGGCTCTAGCTAGCACAGGGTTGGGTGCATTGGCTCCTTCGGCCGGCGCAGCAGGAAGGGAGATCCCTGAATATCCTTGGGTCGAGTATTTTGATAAGCCCCTGGATGTAGAAAAGGTACGAGAAATGGGTGTTCAGTTTTTCAGCGAAGGACAGGGCTGTTGTGAAGCTGCCTTTCGCGCGATTACTACTGCTTTAGGAGAACCATTCAATCTTATCCCTGCAGAAATGATGAACTTCGGTAAGGCCGGCGTTGTGGGCTGGGGTTCGTTATGCGGCGCTCTGAACGGTGCTGCTGCTGCCGTTGGGCTCGTTTTTGGCCGCAGTCAGCAGGCCACTGCAATCATTAATGAAGTTGTGGGCTGGTACTGTCAGACTGCTCTGCCGCTCAATGCAGAGGTAAAGAGTGTTTCCGATTCTCCCCTGTGTCACGTTTCTATTTCCCGGTGGGTTAAGGCTTCGGGCATGAAGGCTAGTCAGCGGGGGCCGCGCTGTGGGGCACTTACCGGTGACGTAGCAGCACAGACTGCTCTGTACATGAATGAAGTTCTGGCAGGTACGTTTGTACCGGTTATCGCGATGAGCGAAGAAACCAAAGCGTGCTACGATTGTCATGTGGGTGGATTTGTAGATGACACCATCGGCAAGATGGACTGTGCTCCGTGCCACGAGGGACACTAATCAGATAGAGCCGAGGAAAGTGCCCCTAGCGCACTTTCCTCTCTCAAGGAGCGTTTCGAGACAGAGGAGGTAAGTCTTGATGGGGAAGAGGCCAGTAGTTATCGGTGGAGCGATATTAGCCATAATGTTACTCGGTTTCTTAGCTTTCCAGGCTTTTGAGAATGCGGCCGTCTACTATTACACCATCACTGAAGCAGCTTCTTTGGAAATAAACGGTCAGAAGATCAGGATTAAGGGTGAGGTACTCCAAGATACCGTGACCTACGATCCGCAAAAGCCCCTATTGGGATTTTCACTGTCTGATGGGCACTCCGAGCTGCCTGTCAAATATGAGGGTGTAATGCCAGATAACTTCGGCCACGCTCAAGAGGCTATTTTAGAAGGAGTCTTGACTGAAACGGGGCTTAACGCCGATAAACTGATGCTGCAGTGTCCATCGAAATACGAAGGGGTATAGGCCATGAGCATATTCGGATCAGCCCTTCTCTGGCTGACCTTTTTTTCGGGTCTTGGAGCAATTCTATTAGGGATATGGGCATTAGCGAAACAGCGGAGAGATTTGCTGGGATACTCGAGAAGACTCTCACTGATCTCCGTTTGGAGTGTGGTTGGTGCTGCTGGTCTTATGTTATTAGCCTTTCT
>JAAYMS010000035.1 GCA_012521295.1 Bacillota bacterium | reverse complement strand
GGCGCAGAGTTTTGGGCAGGTGCTTTATGCTACCGGCGAGGAATCGCTCACACAGCTCAAGCTCCGGGCAGAGAGATTAGGGGTGTTTTCTGATCAGCTTATCGTAGTGAGCGAATCAAGCACCGACGCAATCTGCCACCTAATTATGGAGCGGCGCCCCAAACTAGTGATTGTGGACTCGATCCAGACTATGTTTGTCGATGAAGTCCAGTCTCCACCGGGAAGTGTGGGGCAGGTGAGAGAATCGACGGGGCGTTTTCTGCAGGCAGCGAAGAGCACCAATACCGCTGTTCTCCTGGTTGGTCATGTAACTAAAGGCGGCAGCCTGGCAGGGCCCAAGGTGTTAGAACATGCTGTGGATTTCGTGCTTTACTTTGAAGGAGAAAGCCACACTTCTTTCCGGATTATCCGTTCGGTGAAAAACCGTTTTGGTTCCACCCATGAAGTGGGCATTTTTGAGATGACCGAAACTGGCCTGCATCCGGTCTCAAATCCTTCGCAGCTGCTCCTGTCGCAGCGTCCGGCGGGCAGCCCGGGATCAGTCGTGGTGCCCTGCCTCGAAGGGACGCGTCCTCTCTTAGTCGAGGTACAGGCCCTAGTTGCGCCTGCACACTTTGGTGGAACCCCACGCCGCCAAGCGACTGGGATTGATTACCAGCGTTTTTCCATTATCCTTGCCGTGCTGGAAAAACGCCAGGGTTATGCCCTTTATAACCAAGATGTGTTTGTAAACGCGGCAGGTGGCCTGCGTCTAGAAGAACCAGCCGTAGACCTGGGTATTGCGGTAGCAGTCGCCAGCAGTGTCCAGAACCGGCCTGTTGATCCTTTTTGTGCAGTGATAGGCGAAATTGGCTTGGCTGGTGAGATTAGAGCGGTCCGGGGGATTGGGCAGCGGCTGCAGGAGCTCGCCCGGCTTGGTTTTAAGAAATGTGTCATTCCAAAGCCCAATGTGACAGGCGATGAACCTTTGCACGTTGTGGGTGTAAGTACCATTCAAGAAGCACTAGCTGAAAGCATTGGATCTAGGAGGTGAAGACATGCGGGATTTCGAGCAGCATTACAAAGACCTAAGTCTTGTCGCTCCCGGGACCTTATTGTACGAAGGCTTGGAGAATATCCTGCGGGCCAGAACGGGTGCTCTCATTGTGGTGGGAGATAGCCCTGAGGTTTGGGCAATTGTCAATGGTGGATTCAAGATAGATGCGGAACTGCATCCGGCGGCACTGTATGAATTGGCGAAGATGGATGGTGCCATAGTTATATCGAGTGATGCAAAGCGGATTCTTTTGGCTAATACCCATCTGACTCCGGATCCGATGATACCTAGTCATGAAACAGGGACACGCCATAGAACAGCTGAACGAGTTGCTCGTCAGACTGGATCAATGGTTATTTCCATATCGCAGCGCCGCAATGTGATCACAGTGTACAAGAGCAACTGGAAGTATGTGTTGAGAGAGGTAAGCGTGATCCTGGCAAAGGCCAACCAAGCGTTGGCTACACTAGAGAAGTATAAGAGTGTTTTCCAGCAGTCTTTGACTAACTTAAGCGCACTCGAATTTGAAGACTTGGTTACATTAGCCGATGTGGCTACTGTGCTCCAGCGCAGCCAGATGGTGAGCCGAATCGCCAATGAGATTTCCCGCTACGTACTGCAGCTGGGTTCGGAAGGCCGGCTCGTGCATATGCAGCTAGAAGAACTGATGGTAGATATCAAGGATGAAGGGCGGCTTGTCTTCCAGGACTATGCCCAGCTGGACGATACTGATCCTCTAGAAGCTTGGGAAGAGATTGAGGGCTGGGATTCGGAAGATCTCCTCAACCCCGCACTGATGAGCAAAGCGTTAGGTTACAGCTCCGGAATCAGTAGCCTTGAACAGGCAGTGGTGCCGCGCGGCTATCGTGTTCTTGCTAAGATTCCTCGCCTGCCAATGCCCGTTATTGAAAATCTTGTCCGTGAATTTGGAAGTCTGCCGGCTGTTATGGAAGCGTCGATTGAAGAGCTTGATGATGTGGAAGGTATCGGTGAAGTGCGGGCCAAAGCAATAAAAGAAGGCCTGCGCCGCTTGCGGGAGCAGGTCTTAGTAGATCGACAGCTATAATCAGCGCAGGTGAAACATCCCTAAGGTTTCGACACGTTTGCCTTCTTTATCAATAATATCTTCAAGATCTAATCCAAGAGCATTGCAGATTCCTGTTAGATAGAAGATGTTCTGACCTAGTTCTGCTTCAAGGATTTCTCGGCAGTTCTCACAGAGCTCGCCTTCAATATGCGATTTGAGGTACTGCTTTAGTTCAGAAAACGAGCAGTCACTGGGTACAGTTTGCTTTGACGAATGAATCTCGATGCAGCCGCAGTCAGTTACTGCCCGAAAAAGGGCCCGGTTGACACGGGCGTTCGACTCCTGGAATTTAGACACCAGGTCGAGAATACTGTAATGACGGACCAGATTCTCCTTTACAATTTCCTGGAAGTTACAGCACGTTTTATCGGATTTAGCCATTCTGGTCACTCCCTCTCTTGGACGGTAGCGCCTAACTCTGGTCTCATTATAAGTCTTCCGAAAATCGATTGTCAAGTTGTGGCCCTAGTGGTGAAAAACGGACCTTAATTGACTTTTTTCATAAAAAGTGGTAAATTAGGATTGGGAACCTGAAAGGGGGTTTCTCCGTGTACAAAGTCGGTGACAACGTTGTTTATCCGATGCATGGGGCTGGTGTCATCGAAGCCATCGAGGAGCGTGAGGTCCTCGGTGAGCGTCAAAAATATTACATCATGGCCTTACCGGTTGGTGATATGAAGGTCATGATTCCCATGGACTCGGCAGAAGAGGTAGGCCTTCGTCAAGTGATCGATGACGAGGGCGTTAAGCGCGTCTACGAGATCTTGGGTGGCGAAGAAACGGCGATGTCCACTAATTGGAACCGCCGTTATCGTGCTAATATGGAAAAAATTAAGAGCGGCGATGTATTCGAAGTCGCAGAAGTCGTTCGCAATCTTACTCTGAGGGAGCGAGACAAAGGCCTTTCCACAGGCGAACGCAAAATGCTGGAGTCAGCTAGGCAGATTCTCATCAGTGAACTGGTAGTAGCTTCGGGCGCTACTGAAGATGAGGTCAATGCTAAAATAGCTAGATTACTGTCTTAAGAAGGGAGGAACGCGCCTAAGTAGTTTAGGGGAATAATGGAGCGTCCAAGGGAAATAATAGGGACAGCAATCTGCATCCCAGGAGGTGAAGCAAAGCTGGTGAAGTTTGTACGTATTATAGCTGGCGCTCTCGGGGCGCTTCTGGGATATCACGGTGCGGTAGCCCTGTTAGCTGTCCAGGGTATCTCGGAAATGATTGACCCCCGATACATAATGGGTATATCGATCGGGGGGTGTCTTGTAGGTGGAGTTCTTGTAGGTCCAGTATTTGTAGCCGGGCTGCGCTCCGTAGTTCATACTCTTCAGCGCACACCGACGAGCGAATTGATGGGTGGCACAGTAGGCCTAGTAATTGGTTTGATTATCGCTATTCTTATCACCATACCTTTGCCAAGAGAAGTCCCAGTCCTTGGAGTTTTTCTTCCCCTTGTAACGGGTTTGATCTTTGGTTATGTCGGGTTAGCTGTAGGAGTTAGAAAGAAGGACGAATTATTGGGCTTTTTTACCCGGTCAGGCGCGGGGCATGGTCTTGGCCGGCGGAGCAAAGCATCCGGCAGTCCTAAAATTCTTGATACCAGCGTGATTATTGATGGCCGCATTGCCGACATTACCAAGTCTGGATTTATTGAAGGCCCGCTGATTGTTCCGGGGTTTATCTTAGAAGAGCTCCAACATATTGCTGATTCATCTGATGTGCTTAAGCGCAATCGGGGACGGCGGGGGTTGGATATTCTGAACAAGATTCAGAAAGAGCCATATGTAACCGTGGAGATCTTAGAAAAAGACTACGACGATATCACTGAGGTTGATACCAAACTTGTCCGTTTGGCTAAGGACATGGATGGCAAGGTCATGACTAACGATTTTAATCTGAACAAAGTGTGCGAGCTCCACGGCGTTCCAGTACTTAATATAAACGAATTGGCAAATGCAGTCAAACCCGTGGTCCTTCCTGGTGAAGAGCTCAGAGTGCACGTCATTAAAGACGGCAAAGAGCAGGGTCAAGGAGTAGCTTATCTTGACGATGGAACGATGATTGTGGTAGATGGTGGACGGAAGTTCATTGGCGAGACCATCGGCGTGTTGGTAACAAGCGTACTGCAGACTGCAGCAGGGCGCATGATTTTCGCCAAACCGAAGGTAATGGAGAAGGCATTATAAACTGAATAATCTGTCGAACGAATGAGCCCGATTTTCCGGGCTCTTTTTTTGGGAGAGGACTTGGGAGGTTTCAAGATGAAAGTCGGCGTTATTCTCGCAGCCGCCGGATCTTCGCGGCGAATGGGTGGCGGTAAGAACAAGGTGCTGCGGATGCTGGAAGGGCGCCCTATCTTAGCCCACAGCTTAACGACATTTGCAACCCTTGACTTTGTTAAGGAGATTGTTGTTGTTACCCGCTTAGAAGACCGCCAAGACGTAGAACGGATCGCCTCTCAGTACGGCGTTTCGGTCAAGGTAGTGCTGGGAGGGCGAGAGCGTCAAGAAAGCGTTTACTTAGGGCTGCAGGCACTCAGCCCCGATGTGTCATGGGTGATGATTCATGATGCTGCGCGCCCATATGTCACACGGGAGATAATCGAACGGGCTTGGCAGGCCTGTCAAGAGCGAAAAGCCGTTGGCGTCGGGGTGCCTGTTACAGATACCATCAAGGTGGTAGAAAAAGGCGTTGTTCAGCAGACTTTAAGGCGCGACACACTCTGGGCTGTACAGACACCTCAGGTATTTGCCCGTGATCTCATTACTACAGCCCATGAACGAGCTATGGCCGAAGGCTTTACTGCCACCGATGATTGTGCCCTCGTGGAGTGGTGTGGACACCCGGTCGTGATGGTTGAGGGCGACTATCGCAACATCAAGATTACAACAGAAGCCGATCTTGAGGAGGAATACGCCTCAATGTTTCCTTTAATTGGACATGGTTACGATGTGCATCGTCTAGTCAGTGGGCGCAGGCTCATTCTCGCCGGCGTACACATACCCTATGAGCTTGGGCTGTTGGGGCACTCCGATGCGGATGTGGCCGCTCACGCTGTCAGCGATGCTGTTCTTGGTGCCGCAGGTTTGGGCGACATTGGGGACCATTTCCCTGATACAGATCCGCGGTATGAAGGAGCTGACAGTATGAAACTGCTGCAGCAGGTTGTAGAATTAGCTGCGGAGCATGGTCTTCAAATAGGCAATTTGGATCTGACTATTATGGCGCAGCGGCCCAAACTTGCTTCTTACAAAGAAAAGATGCGGGCTAATTTGGCGGCTTCCTTAAGGATTCCGGCTGAACGCGTCGGGATCAAGTTTACCACAAGCGAAGGCCTTGGTTTTATTGGGCGTAGTGAGGGTATTGCTGCCCATGCAGTAGTTCTTTTAATAAGGGTTTGACGATGCAGACCCCTTTGCGTATAATAGGATTACATCTTAATAGCAACGGAAATGATAGGGAGAGTAGGCTGCGATTGTGCCTTGCAGAGAGTGGATGTCCTGGCTGCGAGCATCCTAGGCGGATTTCAGCTGAAGTGCACCCTTGATCTTCCAACCGATCCAGTTTTTTGGGGTAGGCTTGGACGGCAGCACCCGTTATCGTGTGAAAGTGCCTGTTTTTGGCGCGCAGCCATTAACAGGAAACAGAGTGGAACCGCGGCCCTCGTCTCTGTAGAGAAGAGGGCCGTTTCTTAATTTGTTTTGGGAGGTCAGTTATGACGGTTTGGGAACGTCTCAAGCGTGATATTCAAGCAATCAAAGAGAGGGACCCCGCTCTTAGGAGCAGCTGGGAGATCTTGTTTGCTTATCCTGGGTTTCATGCCATTCAAATGCACCGCATTGCCCACTTCCTCTATAAACGGAGACTGTACGTTTTGGCCCGTCTGATCAGCGCCATTACGCGTTTTTTCACTGGGATCGATATTCATCCCGGTGCCCAGATCGGAGCTGGTGTGTTTATCGATCATGGAGTTGGTGTGGTCATTGGTGAAACGGCAGTTGTAAAAGACAATGTTACCCTCTACCAAGGTGTTGTCTTAGGGGGAACGGGCAAGGAACGCGGCAAGAGGCATCCTACTATCGAGGAGAACGTAGTGGTCGCCAGTGGTGCTCAGGTTCTTGGTTCCTTTACCGTTGGTGCCAATTCTCGCATTGGAGCGGGCGCGGTCGTGCTGCAGGAGATCCCACCGAATTCTACAGCTGTAGGTGTTCCTGCACGGGTTGTGAGACTCAACGGAAAGAAGGTCGATCCTCTCTGCCACGATGAACTGCCTGACCCAATTGGCAAGTGTATCGCTGAGTTTCGTGCACAGATTGCTGAACTGCAGGAGAGGATTGCTCGTCTAGAAGAAGAGAAAAGGAGTTTGGAGGGCCAGAACTATGGAACGGACAACCATCAGAGTTTATAATACAATGACTAGGCAGAAAGAGGAGTTTGTCCCGAGAAATGACAACCGCGTCGGTATTTATGTGTGCGGCGTCACTCCCTATTCGCACACGCACCTAGGTCATGCCCGGCCGAATGTGATCTGGGACGTGATCAAGAAGTTCCTGCGCAGTCAAGGATATGAGACTTTCCATGTGCAGAACTTCACTGATGTTGACGATAAGATCATCGCCCGTGCCAATGAGGAAGGGATTCCGGCTTTGGAACTTTCCCGACGCTTTATCCAGGAGTATCTAGACAGTATGGATGCGCTCGGTGTCGAGCGGGCCGACCTTTACCCAAAGGTAAGTGAACACATTTCTGATATCATTGCCATGGTAGAACAGCTTATTGCCAACGGGCATGCCTATGAGGTTGATGGGAATGTCTTCTTCTCTGTATCGTCGTTCCCTGAGTATGGTAAGCTGAGCAATCAGAAGCGGGATGAGCTTCTTGAGGGGACCCGCTTTGAAGTTGATCCTTCGAAGCGCGATGCAGCTGATTTTGCATTATGGAAGAAAGCTAAGCCCGGCGAACCGGCATGGGACAGCCCCTGGGGCCCTGGACGCCCGGGTTGGCACATTGAGTGCTCGGCGATGTCGCATAAGTACCTTGGCTGCGAGTTTGATTTCCACGGTGGAGGCAGTGATCTAGTGTTCCCACATCACGAGAATGAGATTGCTCAATCAGAGGCAGCGACAGGTGAAACCTCGGCTCGCTACTGGGTTCACAATGGTATGCTCAACCTCCAGGACACCAAGATGTCCAAATCCCTGGGCAATTTCGTTACTGTCCAAGACCTGACAAAGCGTTATCCGAAAGAACTGATTCGCTTCTATCTGCTGTCGACTCATTACCGTTCGGAATTGGAATACTACGAAGGAAAGCTCGATGAAATGGCTCGTGGCTGGAACCGGCTCAATGAAGCCGTGGTTAATCTGCAGAGCTTGATTGGTGCTCCATCTGTAACTTGCGAAGTCAGTGCTGAAGATGAAAAAGTCTTGGGGCGGATCAATGAGATCGAAGAAAGCATTGTTGAGGCTTTAGCAGATGATTTTAACACCGCCCAGGCAATTGGCCACCTTTTCGATCTGACTCGAGAGATTAACTCATACAGCAGTGGGTCAGAGAAAATCAGCCGGCCAGTCCTAGAGCGGGCCATGACCGTGTTCCAAGAGTACGGCATTAATGTCTTGGGGATTGTCAGAGAAAGAGAAGTTCAGGGTGAAAGCTTGGTTGAACCCTTACTTGATCTTATTTTGGAAGTACGGCAGGAACTGCGCATGAAGAAGGAGTTCTCCCTCGCTGATAAACTAAGAGACCGACTCGGGGAGCTGGGTATTGTGGTAGAAGACACTCCCCACGGAGCGCGGTGGAAGTTAGAAGGTGTAAATCGTGATGCCCACATTTGATGGAGATCCGCGTCAGTTGTCTCCGTTAGTGCTAGCCTATGTAGGTGATGCTGTCTTTGAACTCTACGTGAGAACCCATTTGGTCAGCCGAGGATCTCGGGTTCAAGACCTACACAAGGCCGCAGTCCATTTTGTCCAGGCAAAAGCCCAGGCCGAAATCATACATGCTTGGGAACCATTCTTGTCGGAAGAAGAAAAAGCGATTGTGCGGCGGGGCCGCAATGCCCGCTCGGCCCTACCGCGCAATGCTTCTGTCTCAGACTACAGATATAGTACAGGTTTCGAGGCGCTGCTGGGATATCTATATCTCTCAGGCCAGAATGATCGTTTACAGGAGTTATTGGCCCACTTAGATGCAGAGCTGACAGCTGGTAGGCAGCAGTAGGAGGTACACTTATGGAAAGACATGAACTAATTGAAGGGCGGCAGCCTGTTATCGAGTTTCTCAAGGCAGGTCATCCTGTTAACAAAGTCTTAGTTGCTAAAGGGAATAATCACAGGGCTCTGCAGCAGATCATCAGCCTTGCGAAGGAACAGGGGGCTGCCGTCCAAGAAGTGAGTAAGGAACTGCTCGATAAGATGAGCCAAACCGGCAACCACCAAGGTGTGATCGCTCAAATTGCCGCCGTCGAGTATGCAGAAGTAGAAGACTTGCTGTCAGCACCCCGGGATCCACAGTGGGATCCTTTCCTTTTGGTCCTAGATGGTGTGCAGGATCCGCATAATCTGGGATCTATCCTGCGCAGTGCCGAGGCTGCTCGGGTAGGTGGCGTGATTATCCCGAAACGCCGTGCAGTAGGTGTGACTCCAGTCGTTGCCAAGGTTTCAGCCGGTGCGTTGAGCTATGTACCTGTAGCTCGGGTGGTTAATATCGCACGTACTCTTGACCAGTTGAAGGAGGCAGGGTATTGGATTGTAGGAGCTGATATGGAGGGTGAACCCTGCTACGGTCAGAACCTCACGGGCCCCATAGCCTTAGTAATCGGCGGCGAAGGGGAGGGCATCAGCCGGCTCTCTAAGGAGAAATGCGACTTCTTGACAAGGATTCCAATGCTTGGCCAGATCAACTCGCTAAACGCGGGAGTAGCCGCTGCAGTCTTGATGTTCGAGGTTGTTCGCCAACGTACCACGGGCCGCT
>JAAYMS010000185.1 GCA_012521295.1 Bacillota bacterium | reverse complement strand
ATTATCATTGCTTTTCGGGCGCTGCACAAAGACACTGCAGCCGAAGTCTTTTCCTACCTGCCCTATGAAATGCAGGAGCATGTCGTTAAGTCCATCACCGATCAGGAGATTGCGCATATCATAAACGATCTCTTTGTCGACGACGCGGCCGACTTCCTCGAAGAAATGCCGGCCAATGTAGTAAAGCGTGTGCTGAAGAACGCATCCCCCGAAACGCGTTCTCTGATTAACCAAATTCTGCAGTATCCGCAGGATTCAGCGGGTAGTATCATGACCGCTGAGTTTGTAGGCCTTAAGAAGACTATGACGGTGAGAGAGGCCTTTGAGCGCATCCGCAAAGAAGCTGTGGACCGGGAGACTGTCTACACCTGTTATGTGATGGACGAAAACCGCCATCTTGAAGGTGTAATCACCGTCCGGGAACTCCTTATGGCAGACGATGATACCCTTATTTCTGATATCATGCACACAAATGTCATTTATGCTAGAACTACAGATGACCAAGAAAAGGTCGCTCACCTATTTGCGAAGTACGACTTTATCTCACTGCCGGTGGTCGATCAGGAGAACCGCCTAGTGGGGATTGTCACTGTTGACGACGTAGTGGCAGTTATTACGCAAGAGGCTACCGAGGACTTCCAGCTGATGGCCGCTACCAGCCCTACCGAACGGCCTTACCTGAAATCCAGCGTTTGGGAGTTGGCTAAGAACAGGGTGATCTGGCTGGCGATTTTGATGCTGTCAGCAACGTTTACTGGCTTGATCTTGCAGCGTTACGAACAGGCTTTTGTAGCACTACCTCTGCTTGTTAGTTTCATCCCCATGCTTACCGATACGGGTGGTAATGCTGGTTCCCAGACTTCGACACTTGTCATCCGCGGAATGGCACTCGATGAAATCAGCCCTAGTGATATAGGCAAGGTCGTTTGGAAGGAGTTCCGCATCAGTTTAATTGTGGGTCTGGTCTTGGGAACCATGAATTTTGGCCGGATCCTATTGATGTACCCGGGTGAGCCCTTAGTGGCGTTTACCGTGTCTCTAGCCTTGATGGCCACGGTGATTATTGCAAAATCGATTGGCGGTCTACTCCCTATTGTTGCTCGAATGTTGAAGGCCGATCCGGCTATCATGGCTTCTCCTGTAATCACTACGATTGTAGATGCCTCGGCGCTGATCGTTTACTTCAAGATTGTCGAAGCAATACTGCTGTAATAGAGAGAAATCCCCTGTCTTGGACGGCAGGGGATTTCATATGCAAAGCTTTATTCTGAGAGCACTCTTGCACCGGCTGAGGCGGTAAAGACAAAAAACTGAGGAGTGATTCCGGTTTTGGCCGGATACTCATCCATTACTCTACTCCGCAGTTGTTCGACGTGGCCCTTTTTGATAATCGTGACGGTAGAACCGCCGAAGCCCGCTCCTGTCATGCGGGAACCTACAACGCCAGGAGTATCTTGGCAGATTGCAACCAAGATGTCCAACTCTTTGCAGCTTACTTCATAGTCGCTCTTGAGGCTTTCATGGGAAGCGTTCAAGAGCCTGCCGAAAAATTCAACATCACCTTTTTCGAGAGCCTTGATTCCTTCTAAGACTCGTTGGTTCTCAGTCACTACATGCCGAGCTCGTTTGGCTAAATCGCCAGGGAGGGCGTTGACCAGATCGAGGTGCTCGACTCCCACATCCCGCAGTGCTTTGATATTGGGCAGCTCGCGGCGCAGGAGTTGAACGGCCTCTTCACACTGCGAACGGCGGATATTGTACTCGCTATCTACGAGGCCCCGCTTTACTCCGCTGTGGATCACAACTACGCTATAACCCATGTCCTCGAAACCGGTTCGGACCAGCTCATATTCGAGGGTACGGCAGTCCAAGAACAAAGCATGGTCAAGCTCACCCATCATCGAAGCAAACTGGTCCATGATGCCGCAGTTGACGCCCACAAACTCATTTTCAGCCTTCTGACTCAGTTTAACCAGCTCAACCCGATCAGCATTGAGGCCGTTGAGTTCGCTCATTAGCAAGGCTGCTCCTACCTCGAGGGCGGCAGAGGATGACAGGCCGCCGCCCTGGGGAATATCGCCCTGCAGCACCATATCCATACCCTTTAGGCTGTAGCCCGCTTTTATGAGTTGATCAGCGACGCCGCGGATATAATTGCTCCAGCCGTGGTCTTTAGAATAATCGATTCGATCCAGATCGAACTCGCTCATTTCGTTGAAGTCCAGCGAAAACATGCGCACCTTATTGGTTCCATTCAACCCGCCTACAAAGAGGATATGGGGATCGATGGCCATCGGAAACACGAACCCATCATTGTAGTCTGTATGTTCTCCCAAAAGGTTAACGCGTCCGGGTGCGGCTACACAGATTGGTTCATGCGATTCGGGAAATAGTTCAGCGTATTTCTGTCTCAGTACTGCTGGATCCATGCTAGAGTTCACCTCGCAGTCTCTTGGCTTGATCTTCTGGGCTCATATCAGTGATAAATGTACCGGCTCCCGATTCGACTCCTGCTAAGTATTTCAGTTTGTCCGCGGTCCGGTTCAACGGATAGAATTCGAAATGGAAGTGGTATTCTGGGTAATCGCCCTTAGTAGGAGCTTGGTGAATGACCATGATATAAGGCAGGGAGAACCCGTACAGTGCGTCGTATTTTGTCATGAGCTCCTTGAGTGCTTCGGCCAAGCCAACTTGTTCGTCTTCGGTGAAGTCAGAGAATGATTGGATGTGGCGCTTGGCATAGATATGCACTTCATAGGGATAGCGTGCAAAGAACGGAATGAATGCAGTGAAGTGGTCGTTCTCTACGATGATGCGCTGACCATCGTTGAGTTCTTCTTGAAGTATATCGCAATAGAGACAGCTGCCTGTTTGGTCTTTGTGTTCCTTTGCTGACTCCAGCTCGCGTTCAATCACGGGCGGCATGAAGGGGAACGCATAGATCTGGCCGTGCGGATGGTGCAGAGTTACGCCGACTGCTTCTCCCTTGTTTTCGAAGATGAAGACATATTGAACGGCCGGGTTGCTGCCCAGGTCTTCATAGCGATCGGTCCAGACCTTGATCAGATTAGAGATATGTTCTACCGACTCATCGGCTAATGTACCGTTGTGACGCGGTGAATAAAGGACGACTTCGCACAAACCTTCCGCTGGAGCGGTTTGGTACAAAGCCGTTCCTTCGATCTCCAGAGGTGGAGGTGGTTGGTTAAGGGACGAAAACTTGTTCTGGAACACAACAATCTCATAATCTTCTGCGGGTACCTCTGTGGGAAACTCCCCTGGCTTTGTCGGACAGAGGGGGCAGAACTCCGCCGGCGGTTTGTAGGTTCGATCCTGGCGGTGGGCAGCCACGATTACCCACTGCCGCAGTTGGGGATTCCAACGCAGTTCAGACAATCAAATCTCTCCTTACTTCTGTTTTTTGAACGAGTAAAAGATTATGTAGCGTCCATCTGGCTTCTTTTGGACCGTTTTCTTCAACGACTCAACCTCCCCATTCCGTCTTGTTAATCCGAAGGATATAAATACACTCCCAATAACCATTCTATAAAAAAATAATCGTTCCCTGCCAAGGGAATCCTTTGCGGAATGAGAAGATTACTACAAAGCAGAATGGGTGGAGGTAAGGCTATGCGGAGAGTGATTGCATCGTCAAAAGCACCAGCGGCAGTGGGCCCGTACAGTCAAGGGATTCAAGTTGGTGAGCTTCTTTTTATATCGGGACAGCTGCCCCTTGATCCTTCTTCGGGAATGATGGTTTCTGATGACGTGGCTGCTCAAACCCGCCAGGTTCTAGAGAACATCAAAGCGATCGTAGAAGAGGCAGGAAGTACTCTTGCAGATGTTGTTAAGGTAACCATTTACTTGATTGACCTAGAGCATTTCGGTCTGGTGAATGAGATCTACGCCCAATACTTCACCGCTGACCCCCCTGCACGGGTTTGCGTGGAAGTCAGCCGCCTACCAAGAGACGCAGCGGTAGAGATGGACGCAATCTGCATTGTAAAAGCATAAGTTATAGTTAGACTTTCAAGGGAGGCGAGTACATGCCCAAGCTGAGAGTGGGTGTAGTGTATGGAGGCCGGTCAGGTGAGCACGAGGTCTCGCTGATGTCTGCCCGGTCGATCATCAGCGCACTTGACCAAGAAAAGTATGAAGTAACAGCTATTGGCATTACAAAATCAGGCCAGTGGGTCAAACGGCCCATTCCTGACGAGGCAGAAGCTCTCGATTTTGTCGTCGATAATCCTGAAGAAACAGTGGAGATCAAGCCCGATCCCACCATGTGGCAGGGATTTGATGTGATCTTCCCTGTGCTGCACGGCACATATGGCGAAGACGGAACCATCCAGGGTTTGCTGGAAATGGCAAACATTCCTTACGTGGGTGCCGGAGTGGCCGGATCAGCGGTCAGCATGGACAAATCCCTGATGCGCGTATTGTTTACCCAGGCGGGTTTGCCCGTGGT
>JAAYMS010000184.1 GCA_012521295.1 Bacillota bacterium | reverse complement strand
GGTGAATACCAAGATCTGCGCAGAACTCCTTAATGGGCTTTGTAGTGACGTAACTGAGTTTGACTGCGTTCTTGCGGAACTCATCGTCATAGCGCTGTCGGATTTTGGACATGATCAGTCTCCTTTCCTCCCGAATTGGTGGTCAGCACAACCGTCTTCCTGCTCATTGCTTCCACGAGTGTGCTTCCAAAAGACTCAGTGTTAGGCTCTGACGTCAAAATGAATATATCAACGTCATAGTAAAACTGATTCATCTCTTCAATTGACAGGTTAACTCTGCCGTCAAATCGATCACCCAAGGAGTCTTTCAACCGCTCAAACATAGCCCGAGTCTCCATCAGCGATTCTTCATCAAGACATCCAACAGCCATCTTGACCATCACTGTGTCTCCCAAGACGTCGTTGAGTCGTTCCGAGATATCCAATGCCAGAGGCCAATTCTTCCACCTTGCGTACCGTCCCGCAAATCCGATGACTACCTGCGAACGGTCACTCTTGTCCGTACCTTCATCGATGCTCTCAAATAACTCTCCTGCCGTGTTTTCTATCACCGTGATGCTAATGGGCAGCTTCTTTTTTTCCAGCTTTTCCTTCCACAATCGAGCATTAAACTCAGTCGTGGTTACGAGGGTGTTGAGTTCAGTCATACAGAAAAAAAACACAAATCTTATCAGACTATTGTACTTTACGTACAAACCCCTCTCCGTGTGAATCAAATGCGTGTGTTTGGGGATAATTCCGAGTTTTTTCAGAAATGCCACTATGAAAAAACTAATCTGCAAATTCGTATGGACAACTCTTGGGGTGGTGACCGAGATAGTCTCCTTCACCGCTAGAATGAAACGGATCAACGCCCTGGGGTTCTTAACCACTGACTTAAGGCGATTATCGGCAGTAACACAGAAATACGAAACATCCGCAATCTTCCTACTGACCGGTCCCGGTTGGATTATCCCTATCTTGAACTCTCTGCCAAGTCCTCTACATATTATCCTTAGGGATTCTTCCGCTCCCCCCACTATGTTCTCGAGATTGTTGTCAGTCACCATCAAAATGTCCAGATTATCGGAACGTGTCAAATTACCCACCATGTGCCTTCCTACATCCCCTCTAGTACTCTGAAAGCTCAATGGACTCCCTGAGGCTTCGGATTTGGTAGGGCTCCCGATAGCTACTCAACCCTTCGTCATATGCCACGTTATCGAACACCTTCTTCATAACTTCTACCCGTCTGCAAAGCAATCGTACGAGAGGGTTGAAAGCTTTAGTAAGCACCACCCTTTTTCCATGGACTTCCGCGATCATCCTTACCATCTCACTTACCTTAACATATTCAGCGTTTTGGGGATGAAAGGTGCCTCTCTCAGTATTATCGATAATCAACCGAACAAACTCGCAAAGATTATCAATATGTATCATGCTTCTCCTACATTCGAAATCAGGAAACACAGGGGTTATCCGCGCTAATTTGGCCAATCGTTGGTAGTTGCCCTTACAGTCTTTGCCATACACCATCGGAAGCCTCAAGATGGCGACTCTAAACTCATCATCCTCTAACTTCCTCAGTCCCTCTTCGGCCTTTAGTTTGCTGGCTGCGTAGATACTTCTCGGGTCTGGCAATGTTTTCCCGTCAATGAACCCGTTCTCATTGCAATTGTGCCCAAAAATCAAAATAGTGCTTAGAAAGATGAACTGGTGTACGCCATCAGCTTTGGCTTTTGATGCTACTTCTATTGCCAAATCAGTGTTTACTGCCGTATACAACGGCTCAAGTCTTGGATCCGATGATACATGTGCGATGCCGGCAGCGTGGAAGACAACATCGTATTTGGCAAGACTTATACCTTTCCATCCATCTTCCCTCAAACTAACCAAATCAACGCAATACCTATTTGGGTAATTTAACAACCAGGCTTGCAAACTCTTACCAATATAACTGCTCCTTCCCGTTATCAGTATCCTCATCGTTTGGAACTCTCCCCAGTAGTCCCAACCTCTCCCACAAGACCTTGGCGACGTCCCTCAACAATGCCATCCTGTCTGATAAGAGCCAAAACGGTCCTGAGGAGGCACTTTACGTCCATCCAAAGGGTCAAATTCTGAACATACTCGCCATCAAACCTAGCCTTGATGCTGATCGGTAATTCGTCTCTACCGTTGACTTGAGCCCATCCTGTCAGACCAGGGAGAACATCGTTTGCTCCATACCTGTCTCGCTCTGCTATCAGATCGAATTGGTTCCACAGTGCCGGTCTCGGCCCAACAATACTCATATCGCCTTTCAACACATTTACCAGTTGAGGGAGCTCATCAAGAGAGGTTTTACGTAAGAACCTCCCCACACGGGTTATCCAGCGGTCTGGATCGTCAAGCAAATGGGTCGGCGAGTCCTTTGGAGCATCTACGCGCATAGTCCTGAACTTTATTATTTCAAAATGTTTCTTGCCCTTTCCAACGCGCTTCTGTCTGAAAAACACTGGACCTTCAGAATCAAGCTTAATGGCGATCATGATGATCGCAAACAGCGGAGAGAGCATTATCAGTCCGGCCAACGCAACAACAACCGATAATAGTCTTTTGACCTTTACATACAAAAACCCCACTCCCCCAATAAACTTCCACAAAGGTCCCAAGTAGTCTGTGGTCTCACCCATTTTATCGTCCTCATGTAGCAAGCGAGGAAACCCAAACGGCGCAATGAACTGCTTCCCAGCTGGGGCGGCTATTGGTTGGTATGATCAACTATCCGGCTCTTCCCTATCTGCCTTAGATCGCTCGAAGTGGATCCCCAACCACTGCCCTCACCGCTCTCTACATGGCAGCTCATGTGGCACATATATTCCACAAAATCCGGAAAAATCCTGCATGTAAATCAGGTAGGTGACAGAGGGCAACCATGTGCTAGGGATTGCTGTAGAGTTACCTTGACCCGTAGATTCTCCCCATCCCGTCTCGTTCCTTGCACTGGCGAAAGAGTTCACAAGAACATCATTTAGACTTCCCATACATCTCCACAAACCGTGGAATGCAAACGTTTTCACACCTGATTGAAAAACCTCTATTCTTGTCGGGAAGCACCTTTCCTCGCGCTTGTTCCAAAAACCTCCCGCCCTCTATTGACCACCCCTCCCTCAACCTGCTAAGATGAAAGTGTCAAGATGAAAACCGTGCCCCATATAATCCCGAGAATATGGCTCAGGAGTCTCTACCCAGCGACCGTAAATCGTTGGACTATGGGGAAAGTGATGGTGCCTGGTAGGTG
>JAAYMS010000034.1 GCA_012521295.1 Bacillota bacterium | reverse complement strand
GAAGGGTGGTTCTTGAATTGACGGTGGGTCCAAGGTCTATGCTGCACCACGGGATTGGAACACCCAGCCTAAAGTCTACCTAGAAGACTAGCTCGCCGACGGTCTCCAGCAGACACTGCATGTCGGCTTCCGAGGAGAAGAAGGAGGGGCTGACTCTGATGGTGCCATGGGGCAGGGTGCCAAAGGACTCGTGGGCCCAGGGGGCGCAATGGAGCCCTGTGCGGACGCAAATCCCCTTGGCGGCAAACACCATCCCCGCTTCCTGAGGGGAAATGCCCATGATTGTAAATGAGACGATGCCTATATTACCGAAAGGGGATGTGCGCCCTATCACCCTAACTTCCGGCTGAAACGCCCGCAGTCCATCGATCAGCATGGAACAAAGCTCGGCGGTTTTCCGCTTTATCGTCTCCTCTCCGACGGACTGTATCCATTCAATGCCTGCGAGCATAGAGACAATTGCCGGCACCGGCTGGGTTCCCGCCTCGAATCTTTTCAATGTGCCGGGCATAGCCATATTCCTCGATTCCGTCCCGGTCCCCCCATAGACCAAGGGCATCACGTCGTCATGCCGCCCGACAATTACAAGACCTCCTGAGCCTGGAATACCAAAGAGGGCTTTGTGACTCGAAAAGGCAAGAAAATCATAGTTATACACTTGGTGGTTTGGTGTATACAACCCCACAGTCTGCGCCCCATCTACAAGGACCCGTCCCCCATACTTATGGGTCAACTTGATGATCTCTTTAAGAGGCAGAATGTCCCCGGTGACGTTGCTTGCATGGGTCACGACTACCAATCCAGGCTTGAGGCTTTGAAACTGAGCTTCCATCTCCTCCAGATCGATGAGCTCAACGGGATGTATCGGGAGTTTTCGATACTCCACATTTTTGGTTAGTCGAAGATGCTCTGCACAGCGCGCCACTGCATTATGCTCGTAAGGAGACACATAAAGGCCTGTGTCCGGGGGCAGCTTAAACCCCTGCATGATGGTGTTGATGCCATAGGTTGCCGACGGTACAAAGGAAAGGCTTTCACTGCTGACGCCAAGGTGTTCTGCCAGCTTCGCCCGACACTTTTCTACTCCAGTCCCGGCGGCGGCGGCAAGCCCATGACTGCCCCGCCGCGGATCGACTGCCCAGTTGTTTATGCAATCAGCAACGGCCTCACTAACCTCGGTCGGTTTTGGGAATGTAGTTGCAGCATTATCGAGATATCTAACGCTCACTGAGGACCCCCTCGTCTAATTGGAGCTGTTCGAGTACGTCGATCAATCTTGCAAGTACCTTTGCAAGAGGTTCAAAATGATTTGTTTCCGCTCTAGTGAAGTGATAGCATCACCGAAGTTGTCAATTGTAGACTCCAGACTGCTTTGGAGGATCAGGCCAACCTCGGAGATTTCGTCACACTGCTGGAGCATAATCTTCTGGCTGTTGCCACCGGAATCAACGAAAAGAAGCTCGACCTTCGGGCCCAAATACTGATGCTCATCGAGCAACTCTTTCCTAGCCGATGCCAAATCCTGCAGAAGAGACTCAAACTTGGTCAGAGTATCGTCATGCCAGTCTTCCAAACGAATCCCGCTCAAAACCCGGGCTAGCCCAATGGCAAATAATCGGTCATTATGCCCGTCATACTGTCGCGTGTAATCAAGGAATCTCATCCACTCGATGGTAGGAGCTCCACGCGTCTCTAGTACATCAGCCGCATTTCTGGCGAGGCTTACCAATGATTCACCCTCCCGACCAAAGTGAGTCTTGAGAAAACGGAAGATCTCCCTTTCCACATCTTCAGCAAGCCGGTCGATAGCAGACTCTAGCTCGGCCTTAGCCTTATCTACCACCTCAACGATCCTCTCAGCATCACGGACATTATAACGCCTGTATCCAAGCAGCTCAGGCAGATCTTTGAGGAGGGTCTTTTTTGTATTGATGCCGGCGATCTTCGCGCACCGGCGAAAGACGTGCGTCTCCTTTGTGACATTCTTGGTCTCCCGAGAAAACCGGGGCAGACCCATGAACCAGCGGAAAACCTCGTCCCCCAATTCCTGGAACCGATTGGCGAAGAACACATCGGTGGGCATAGTGAACTGAAAGACCTCTGCTATGCCGCAAGTCAAGCATTCAAGGGCTTCATCCCACTCTTCCAGCTGGAGTGTATAGCTATCGGGAGAAGCCATAATCCGGTCAAGTAGACTGCTATCAATGCGCATATCCTGACCGGAAGAATCCCTTATGGTCACGTACTCCTTGTACTTGATTAGGGGTACTACTATCAGAGCTGGAATGATGCCCTCCCGCAAGCCGTATGGAGGCCTGACCAGAATCCCTAGCAGATCTCTAAACGTTCTTGGTCCATTCCGCGTCTCGGTGAAGAATGCATCAAAGGCCGCCATGACCCTTTCGCACGGCTCGCTGACAGCGAATTGCTCCCTCTCTTCGTCATATAAGCCGGTGTTGACAAAAAGGGTATCAAACATGAATTCCTCTTGAGACGAGCGCAACCTCCCCCTAACGCCCCGTGAGCCCTTCAACAGCTCATCGATCACTTGATTGCGAGCCCTCCTGGAAGTGACTGTTGGACTGTGTTTGTTGATAAGCTCATTGTTGATTCGCGGAGCCTTTGAGTAGAGCCCATACATCATTTCCGAAGCCAGCTCAGACAACTGCTTCCGGGTCTCGATGCGACGCTGTTCGCCTTCGCGATAATACTCTACGTTCCCCGAAGGATTAGTGACCTTGCTTAGCTCTAGAGTCAGGCTCTCCTTAGCATCGTCGAGATACAAGGCTAGAAGCCTCTCTACTCTTGGATCCTGTGTTTTCGATGGCAAGACTTCAACTAGCTCACTGAGGGCTAGGAACCGCTTAAGGGCTTGAGTGAGCGGTACTGGCTCTTCAGGCAAAGCAAAGACTATCCGGCTGTCACTACATGTTGCTGCAACCTCTCGCAGTCGCGTTTGCTGGTTTTCATCCTCTGGAAACATGTAGCAGATGATTCCGTCTAAGCCGTCTAGCTCCCGCGGCAGCCTGACCATGGGGAGGGCAACCTCCAAGTTTTCCATGTTGACATACAAAGGTGTCAGAAAACGGGTTATCTTCTCTTCGTGATTGTACTTGTGGGGGATAACGTAGTGCTGGATCCCCAGTTCCACTAGCCGGTCAAGACTAAAGCCCCTAGGATCCTTCGAGGCCCACTCCTCTATCTCTCTCTCAATGTCAATGTCCGTCGGCTCCACAAGGCGGAGCTCATCGGTGACTTTGCTTCTGTAGACCATCTTTTCTTGTGACAGGAGTGCGACGGCTTCATCATATGCAGGATTGCCCACGGCATACCTGACAAGCTGTACAGTGCAAGGAAGGTTGAAGGGAGAACCGGTTATTTCAAACGCGCCAATGGTCTTTGCTAGTCTTACGGCATGCACGGCCTCGGCAGGCAATGATTCGATTGTGTTGGTCACTCTAATCCAAACGGACTTCAGGTCGCTGTCCCTCGCACGCCGCAAGATCGGCTCGAAGTAGTCATAGATCTCCCACGGATACACATATCTTACATCCTCAAGCTCCCTGTTTAGAGCCGTCGGCAACGGGCTGTCGTCGCCCCCCGCAAGGAAGGTGAACATAGTCCTTTCATTCTGGCCTAGCTTGGCCGAAATGCGGGGAAGCATGTAAACCGATAAGGGATGCAAGGGAAAGCACCCTTTGATGACTTTCTCCCAAATCACATCAGGGGGAAGACCGTCAAAGACAGACTCCAGCCTGTCATGCCAGATCTCATTCTTCTCCAACAGACGTCGCAGGTGTTCTGGGCTTTTCTTCTGCAAGACCCTACTCATCAGATCATAGGTTTCCCAGGGCTTGTTTGACACATCGAAGATCTTGAACCGGCCCTCTATCTTCCGCCACTCATGAGCTCTGATATCCCCTATGTCGGTCACATACTGCCCTATGGTGCGATGGGAGATCAAACACATGTGAAAGCGGCTAGTCTCATCGGAGCGACTAGCAAGTTCGGCTAGGTCCTGCAGGGTCTTCAGGTCTTGGCTGTGCTGGAGCGATGAATCCAGCAACTTGTTGAACTCATCATAAACCAGTAGAATGCCCCGGTAGCCCTTTGCTCCGAGTTCCCGGCACACTTCCTCGTATATGTCAGCAACATCTCCCATGTAAAAGTCAAACCTAGCTCCTGCCGTCAACTTTGGGTACAGCTCTGTGAAAAGCGCCAGCGCATCCTCATTGAATTCCTCAAGCTCCGACACGAACGCCTCAACGGAAAAGTATCCGTCTTTCGCAAGCAGCCCTGCAAAAGTGCGATATACATCGGGATACTCGTTCCGCCAGCGGCGAATAGCCTCCTGGGCCAACACATAGCTCGTGGGCACAGGTATTTCAAGGCCTTCCCTGAGGAGGGCCTGTTTCAGCTCGTACAAGAGATGGTCACCTAATCGCAGGTCGGAGGACCCCGAGACGGTTACCACTAGATAGGGCTCCCTACGGTTTACTTCCTCAGCAAATAGGGTCCTCACTTCTTCTCTTAAGAGCTTCTCAAGCACAGGGTGGAAGGCAGCAGATGACACCTTCTTGCCAACGAGACTTGCCATGACGGTGACCAGGTGTGACTTGCCCGTACCGTAGCTGCCTATCAGCATATACGCGTTGTCCTGTACATCGCCCCGGACCGACAGGAGGAAGTGAAATAAGACCGCTTCAGCTTTCTCAGTGGGAATGTATCCCGAAATCTTGGCGGGATCCGTCATGTCGTGCTTCACATTCACCGAACGCTGAAATGCAGGCGAAACAGTAATGACTTCACTGAGCTTCACTTGCCCTACCCCCTGCCGCTTGTTGGGCTTCTTTCTCATAGCGCTGTTTGATCAAGTACCACGGATTGATGTCATTTATGGTGATGGAGTTTAGATCTGCCGTCCGGGAAACGCTGACCCATCCCTTTTCTTGCATATTGTCCAGGTATCGATAGACCGCATCAATGGACAGATTGAACAGTCTCCCAATGCTCCCCGGAGACTCTAGGACGCCCGACACATTGACACGGAGGCCGTGGGGAGCATTTCGCAAAGCTAAGAATAGTACTTCCAGGGGCAGTTCCAATGGCGGCGTCTTGCGCACCCTATCGCGGCCAGTCTCCTCGAGCAGATGAAGCTCAGACAATGGACAAATGATGTTGTCTTCAGGCGTGCCCTGGCCATTGGACGGCAAGTAAGTTGCCAGGATGCAATCATAGTCTCTATTGAGTGAACGCCTGGCAATCTTTTTGTTGATGACTTTGGCGCAGTATTTGTCCAATTCATTGACGAAAAACTCCCGGTTAAACTCCATCACCGGCAGCAAATTGAACAGGTAATACCAGGAAGTCGCCTCATTCTCATCGGAGGCAATGTGATAATGGATCAGCCACCACGTGAGCTCGAGCTCAACATATGGGTCGTACTTGCGCACTAGTCTTGCAAAATCGCTTAACACAAGGCCCCTGCCGCCCGGGCCCTTCTTTACTAAACCGGCCGCGCCCATCCAAAACCGAAGGGACTGAACCATATTCTTCCCCATGCCTAATTGGGAAGGTGCCGTTTTCGAGGAAAAGATCATGCTGTCCTGAACGAGGGCCTCCAAAGCTTTAGCCAGCCAGCCGGCCCGCAGGTGAAAAGTCTGGTGCCTTGCAAAGCTCATACGGCGGCTCCCCTCCTTGCTTGCAACACCTTGCTTGCCAGACAGCCCGTGTCAAAATGGCTGATGCAGCGCAAACAGTTGGTGCACTTCCCTTCGTCAATCCGGTAGGCGTTGATTGTATTCGTTATAGCTCCTCGGGGACACACAGAAGGACACCCACCACAAAGGACGCAAGCTTGATACTTTCTGATCTGGCAGTCTACCCTTTGCAAGAGCAGCGATGGATTAGACATGTCCACCGCTTTGACCCTCAACGAACTGGTACCTTGCTGTCCTTGCAACACTAGCACCGGGTTATTGGTCGACTTGTCAACGATGAAGACTTCGCCGAGGATAGAGCGCCCTTGGCCGAAATCAAGGCGCCCAAAGGGCTTGAAGTACTCATATAGGGCCTCGCTAATGGGCCTGGTGAGGGTGTAGGTCTTGGCATAAGGGTCATCGCCACAGACGCTAGCTGAGACAACTCCTTTGTAGGCCGTAGGAAGACCCTGACCTCCGTGCCTAGCTTTCCAATTGCCGGAGTCGATGTACTCGACTGGATCCGGCTTGCCTATCGACTTGGCGAACTCCAATAAGTAGTCCCGCCACGGCTCAGCCCGTCGGGGCAAATGAATCCTTGCGAGGAAGAAGGACCAAAGACTATTGCTGGGGCAGCACCAACACCCTATCCGGGAAAAACCAAGGCGGTATGCGTCGTTAAAATCTAGCCCCCTTGTCATGATGTACAGCCATACATCGGCATCAGACCAATTGATGATTGGCGATACGACTATCTGTTGGCTTATCTTCGGCGACCTAGTGATGGCATCGTAATCACTGCGCTGATTTGATTCCGATCGCCGCACCCCATAGTAGGTCAAAATCGGCTTTTTGAGCGCCCTCAGCCCATCTAGTCTCTGCCCGATTGGGCCTGTCTTGAAAACCGTGCAGCACCAGCGCATCACCCTGCTGGGAGGCCCGATTCGCTTGCAGAGGTCAATGAAGGAATGGCGAGAACGGGCCTCGAGAAATGGTATGCTCGGATTGTTCCTCTTGAATCGGTCTACATACTCCAAAGTCTGAGGAAACTCCAAGGTGGTGTCGCCGAATATGTGGACTATCCTCTGGTTGGCATATCCCCGTCGCACTAAGTCCGACACGACTGTTGAGTCTTTGCCGCCGCTGAAAGAGACAACAGGAATGGCCTGTCCAGTTTTGTCCTTAGCAAAGTTCATTATTGATAACGCTTCGTAGTCAATAGCCTTGAACCTGGCCTTACTTGCCGAGACAAAGCGTTTCATGATCTCCGTATGGCTTGCCTCGGCGATCTCATCCCTATCTTTGGGCAGGGCCTCCCGTATCTCGGCAGGGTCGATAGACATGAGCTTTCCCTTGTTCAACCGGACAGATTCTCCGCCAATGATAACGTTGCTGCTCTTCGTGTCCCATACTGACTCATTCCTCAAGGAATCCTTCGGATAATCAAGGAATATTTCTAATAGTCTTTTCTCCTGCGGGAACACCGGACGAACGTCGGAGGCCACGCGGGCCCCTCCGGAACCACAACCACCACATTCCTCCTGCAACAGGGGGATATCGCAGCGGGGACACCAATAAACGTCTTTGGGGAGTCGAGAGCGATCATCCCACGACATATCGGTCATAAAAGAATCGCCGCCTTCAGCAAATCTCTCGGAACAACTGTTTAGCTGGACGTCCTATGTTGCATTTGCTTCTTTTCATCCAGCTTCAAGATCTGAGTACTCCTTCTCGATCGGACATAATCCTCCTCCCCCAGTCGTCAAAAACGTTTCAAATTTGGGTTAGGGTACAATGCCGGGCTCTTAAGAGGACGGCCTGAGTGTCTTCCCATAGTATTCTTCCAGATAATCCCAGATATGCTCTAAGAAGCGAGCCTTACCCTCCTCGGAGAGAGCCTCGAACTGTGCTAAGGCTCCCTCCACCTGCAACTCGCCCAAGCGCCTTTCGCACGCGGCGAGCGCTTCCTCCACTTCGGCTCTCTGCTCCCACGATAAAACGGCCGGCATCCTCTGCAATTTCCCTTGGTATGCCAAGACATCCGAAGCACTGGCTTGCTCAATATCCTTAAGCGGCGGCACATTCGTCCGCATCCACTCATCGGCAAACTGAGCTCTCTTTCTCGAGAGAGCATCCATTATGCTTTCATAAATGAGCTCATTATCTAAAGGAGGAGCATCATCGCCAAAAGCGGCGTCGTTTTCCTCTTTGTATCGCTCGACCAAGGACCGGAATTCACCTTCCGACAGGGTGTCGCTGTCCAACAACTTGTAATGCTGCTCCACCAAGTCAAGCTGGGCCTGCACGGCCAGCAAGTCCTCAACATCGCGCTCTTGTCCTTCGTATAAGGAGATCAACGAAGATACTTCATTGCTCCAATTGGCTATGCGAGTCAAAGAATCCAATTCCCCGATATTGTAAACCTCGCTCAACCTTCTATGACAGGCTTTCAGCTGAGCCTCACAAGCCCGCTGGAAATCTTGAAGCACCTTAGCGGCGGCATTTATGTCCTCTGCAGCCAAGTCGGTAAGGTCCTTGGCTTGCCGCAAACGGTCCGCCAGCTCCTCGGAGTGTTCCAGCCAATCATTCAATACTGATACCCTAGTCTCATCTGTTATTATCGCCCTGCCGACCATATCATGTATGTCCGAAACGGTCTTCGCAAGGACAGTTAAACGGTCGATTTGGGCCTCAATGACTGCCAGATGAGCTTCCAGCCGTTTCTTCTCATCCTCAAGCCCCAAGTCGCTCAGGTTTCCGGACATCTGTTTCATGTGCTGTTTAAACCTGTTTAGTTGGGCACTTGATGATGCTTTTTGCCGCGGCAGCCACGCCCCAAAACGACTCTTAGCCTCCTCCCTGGCCTTTGCATAATACTCCTCAACTTCGAGGAGCTGCTCACGAGCCCACTGCTCTGGGATAAGATTCATATGTCTATGAATCCGCGCCAACAATGCCGCTCCCCGGGCGATATGCTCGTAATTATCCCTTTCCAATCCCCGCTCGAGGCATGACAAAGCTTCGTTTAATCTCTTTTCGTGCCCAAGTAATTCGATTCCAGCCTCCCGAGCTTCTTTCTTGGCAAGCTCACACCTATAATACAACTGCTGTGGTAGCGGGATGCGCTCTCTTAGCCGGTCAGCGCGCTTGAGAAACTCTACTTTTCCTACGAGCGTTGGCTCTGCTTCCCAATCATCCAATAGGAGCTCCCACTCTGATACAACTTCCTCGGAGACTTTGATGACCTCGGTGACCTCAAGGGCCTGAACGGACAAAAAATCACCCGGCATAGCCTCTTGCAGCCACGTATTGATGGCGACAGCCGTTCCCTTGTAATAGAGCTGAATCTCGTCCTTTCGTTTCCCAATTAGATAGGCCAGCAACAGCCCGGCCGATGCGATATTACACCCATAGGGAGGGGCACACAACAAAGAGACTGCCTCCCCTAAATTTAAAGGTGCCTCAGCGTCTTTGCCTAGCTTCGCCTCAAGCAGCTCGACTATGTCGCGTACCGCTTTCACCGACGGGAGTCTTCTCAGGCTGCCATCGGCGTCGATTAGACCCCAGGCCTTATCCAGCACCTGAAAAGCCCGGTTGCGTTGCTGCTGACTGCGAGCAGCAATCCAATCACGACTCAGGTTCCCCAAGAATAGTTCTTTCGTAAAGAACTGACAGTCTTTCGCCGCATTGCCCCTTGCCGTATGAAAGCCGTCAAAGGGAAAGGGTATTCGCCGGGGGTAGACCTTGTCAAAAAGGGACATGAGCATATTGGCTAGCCTCGAGCACTCTAGCGGCATCGGCGTTGCAGCAATTATCTGCCTTTCTCGTTCAAGCTGCGCGATTAGATTCTTGATTTCCTGCAGCACCGTCGGCTGGCGATCGCTGATGAACTGTACATATCGCCGGGCCTCTTCCTCGTCAAGCATCTGTTCCAAGACCCAGTACTCCGCGATTTTTCTGCCCAGCTCGTTATCACGATCGTAGAGAAACAGAACGGCCAAGGGAGCCCCTAGATCTAAAGGCAGACCAGTTTCATCCAGCAGTGATCGCAATACTTGGGCGGTTTTTTCTTTCACTGCTTCCAGGTTGCTATCTGCTCCCACGTAACAGTAGACCAGCTGCCCTTTCTCGCTATCGACGCGGATCGAGCTCCGCCAGGCGTTAATTGCATCCCGCAGCTGCCCTTCCAAGGTCGGCACACTCGCCAGGTAGACTCTGTAGTGCCACTCGCGAGTTGCGATGCTGTTGTCCGGACCAAACTCAGTATTGTAAGTCTCCCTGACCAGTTCCCACTCAAAGCCCTTCTGGGTGAATACGTAGGCGCTCGTGGTGTTGTCGACCGCCGCTGCCCTACCCTGCAATTCAGCAAGAAATGTCTTTCTGGGAACTGCATCGCCGGCTATTTCGAATTGGTTCAACAGCCCGTTCCATTCGAGCACTGCGTACTCTTTCTCTAAAGAATCCACGGAAGCGAGCACAGCATCGCTTCTTAGGCCGCTGAGCATAGCCAGCGCCTGCAGGTAGTCTTCTTTGGACTCAACCTTGATGTGTATCTTACTAGCCAGCACTACACTTTTTAAAATCCGTATTTCATCATCGGCAAGCTCGGTTTGGTATCTGTTGATTACGCTCTCGTACCCGGTAGCACTTGCGCCTTGCATCCCGAAGCGTTCCGATGCAAGGAATTCGTTTATCAACGCCTGATTGCAAAGATCGACCGGGTTTATCACCATTCCGGGCTCAAGCTCCATGTTTTCCACGGACCGATAGACATCGGCCAGCAAAGAGAAGGCAGACCGGTGCTGCAGGGATCTTCCCACCGAGGTCAGGCGAAATAGGGTCCAGGTTGAACAAGGATGAAGGGGCCAGCAACCTCTCCCAACAACCCTCCTGAATCTCTCTTCGTCCTTCCAGAGGGCGTAGTTGCGCATATCAGGGAACCAACGATACATCGCTGAAAAAACCTTCTTAAGGTTCGGGCGCAAATCCGCCGAGTATTGTTCTGCCGCCCCTTCATCTCTTTTCTCCAGCAAGTTTGCAATTAGAGTCTCCAGGTTAGTCGACAGCCGCACTCGCCGCACAACGTCGTAACGGGTCACATAACGGTTCACATCCTCCCGCCGTTCGGGCGCCATGCGGGCAATGTATGCCTTGAGTTCATACTGAACGAAGGCCAGAAGAGAAACCCTATCACGATGGGCTTGCACACACTCGAACAGTTGCTGCAAAGCGCCAGGACCGGCGATGTGGGGTTTTTGCACTGAAAACTCCAGATACCTGCCGAATTCATCGAAAATGATCACTATGCCGGCGAAGTGCTTCCCAGGGCCACAGAACATCTCTTTGGCAACGCGGATGAAATCATGCAACGACTCCTGTCCCGCTGCCGGAATGGGAGACCCCATTCGCTGCTGGTAGATGTTGTTGATTTTAAGAAAGACCTCATCATCTTGGGAGTAGAGGCGTTCAATAATCTCCTCGATCTCATAGTCCCTTCCAAAAGCGAGGGCAAACTCTTCCTTCAGGACTTCAGCAAATGATTCTGTGAAACTGATGGCCGTCTTGAAACGGGGCCTAAGATTCTGCAGGGGAGTTGTATCCAACCCAAGCCGATTGAGAGTCTTGAGGACTTGACGTGATATTTCCGCACTCAAATCAAAATCCTGCATCCCATTTAGGGCAACCACGAGAAAGGGCTTATCGGCACTTCCAACCAGATCCCTTGCCCTTTCACCGATGGCTTCATCGGCCATCGTGAGATTGTCTAGAATGGCTCCAGCTATCGATGAATGGGGATTGTCTAGCAAACAGGCAACAGTAACAGCAAGATGGGACTTACCAGCTCCGTACCCAGCTATAGCCATGGTGAAGGGGTCTTCATCGCCCATTCCATACACGCGCTCAAGGAAACTAAGGGTGAAGGAAGCCGTATCCATCAACGAGTGGGAGCTATCTCCGAAGTCCTGTTCGGTCACTCCATGGTAGCGCGGTCCATGGAACACGTAGTGTGAAGCTGCCCTTTCCGCTAGTTCTCGATTCTCCTCAAACCACCCCAGTTGAACGGCGCCATCAAAGAGAAGGTCTTCACGGAAGCGGACTACATCTTTGAGTCTCATAAACAAAATGCCTCCCCAGCCTATGAAAGCTCAGAGAAGATCAATGGCCATACCTGCTCAGCATCTGCCCTTTTTTCAATTATCCATGGTTGCATCTGTCGGTCTACTGCTATCAAGCCTGTTTGTTCAATAGTGGCAAGGAGATGCTCAACATCCCCTTGATTCCAAAGACACATATCAAACCACAGGGTCTCACGGCTAAAGTCAGTGACGGTAACTTGGTTTTCCCCAGGGAAGTGCCTTTCAAGGAGGGATAAGAGATATGCCGAATAGGCAAACCTGTAGTTGTCAATCAGGGGGGCTTTTCGCCGTACAAAGGTGTGACCATCCTTCACCAATACACTGGCCCGGGCCAGGGCTGCATCCTCCAGATATGTTCCCAGGAGAGGGCCAGTCCTAGTTCTACTCTTGCCAACAGGGCCGAACCGCCCGACAAGGTAGGTCTCTAGCTCGTCGGTGCTAAAGCGGATGCCCAGAATATTCCTCCCCTCGGCGAATACGGCTCGCCAGGCCTGAGCGCCGATGTGGCGACTGCAAAGATTCATATGGGCCAGCCATTGGACTATCTCCTCGCCCATGAACTTGTCTTCTGTGTATACTATCCTTCCAAAAGGAGTCAGTTCAGGACTGATTTCCCGTCCGGAGCCAGCTTGTTCGATTAGACCCATGCCCTCCGCATAACAAAGCATTGCGGTCGCTTTGCCCGATGATTTGCCCATCGGGATGCCAGTCTGTTCAGCAAGGTCAGTTATCGAACCAGAGCCGCCGAGGGCGGCGTACTGCAACAAAGCGGCAATGTAGCGTCTTTCCGGAATGAATGTCTGGTGAAAGTTTATTGACAACAATCAGATGTCTACCTCCTACACTCTCTCCTCGAGGGATGCAATCCTTATTCTATAGCTCTTGCCAACTTCCAGTCTTTTTGTGTTCTCATTCCACGAGAAACCAAGAGAGTAACACTCTCCTCGTTTCAGAGAGGAGAGCCGAGTTACCCACTCACTCTGCGGCTGATTGGTAGCATCGGCAAGTATCTGAGCAAAGGATCTGACCTCGCTGTCGGCCGGTTTGAAAAACAGTTTATGACTGGCCTGAAAGAGTCTATCCCTCTTATCCTTATCAAAATTGCTCATCGTCTGAGTCGCAAGGACTAGAGACACGCCAAACTTGCGTCCTTGTGTGAGAAGTTGGGCTAACGGACTGTCTGGTCGATGGTCCAAGTCTTGTATTTCGTCCAGAACGAGGACCTTCGGATAGTCCTTGCTTCCAATCGATCGATAGAACCAGTAGAAGTCAAAAAGCGCAAATTCGGTTATCAGACGGGCACTATCTTTCGTGAATCCTGTTAATTGAATGATGTGGCACCTTGATTCGTTATCGGTAAACAACCGTTCCCAGCTTTCTCGGTCTTCTTTACCGAATGGCTCCATATCAATGAAAGGTTGAATCTTATTGAGCAGTGAGAGCGCCCAAGAGGCGGCGGGGCCCCCTGTTGTCATTTGCTGCAGCCTTTCCACCAGAGCAGTCAGGTTGAAGGCGTCACCTTGTTCCTTAACCCCATCCCGAATTACAGCGTACAGAGTCGCCTTTTGCTGCTCACCGATACTGTACACGTTCGCGAAAAGATCGCTGACTCGTCTAGCAACGTCGGCCGGCGCCTCGCGGATTGACTGGCCCTCGATGAAATCCTCCTGCCGACGGAAGGGATTGATTGGCAGGGGTTCCGAGCGGATTATATGCTGGCGGGGCTGCAGATGCGCCACGATCTGGGTTTCCAGTTGGTTTGTACTGAACCCATTCGTGTAATCCACGATCAAGCTGTTCTGCCCTGTTCTTGCAAGCTCCCACAATAAAGCCTGAATAGTATAGGTCTTGCCCGTCCCCGAGGCACCAAAAATGAGCATATGGCGGTTTGGCAGCTCAGGATGACCAAACTCCCAGAAGACTTGTCTTCCGCCGCTCGTGCCGCCCCCGAGCAAGATGCGCTGGAAGGGCCATGGAGAACTGACTGTAATAGTCGGCACGTCTGGGCGAGACTTCGGTGCCTCCTCAGCCGGTTCGGGTGTAGACAACGGTTCTTCTTGGACTCTTTCTTCCCTAGGCTGCTCCTTCTCCGACACGCGAGGAGAGGTATATGACAGCTTTGACTCACTGAAAAAGTCCATCTTCACGCCATCGAGACAGACCCGGCGCGGAAAGTCTCTGCCAGCGGTGATAACCGAAATGTCCAGGGTCTGACCGTCCAGATAGAACTGCCAAGGCGGATTGGATTCCATTCCCGACGTCTCTACATCAGTCCAAAATGCGACGGCAGCGCCTTGCCAAGTAATGTCAAACAGACCGTCGCTCAGTCGCTCAAGAGCCCTCAGTGTCGTTGTCGCATCACTCACCGTACGAACGGCGCCTCTAGTGGCGATGAGCCGGTGAAGCTGCATCCACCAGAACCGCTGATCGGGCAGCATACTTCCATCTATGCCAAGGGGTTCTAGATTCTTCCTTGGGCGAAAACGCGCTACTAGTTGACTCAGGCCCTGCTCCAGCTGTTGACGAGCAGTCTCAAGATATCCTTCGGAATGCCTGGCAAGCTTGCACTCTATGACCTGGGCCAAAATGCGGAAATACCCGTCTTCTACTACGGCCCTTATCCTCAATAGATCGGGGCGTCGTTTGTCATCAGCGTCATCAAACCAATGCCAAAAAGCATCAAGGGAAATCAATTCATCGCAGAAGGCATCTTCATCCCGGGGCAAGAGTCTCCTTACCAGTGCATAGGCCACATAATCCCTTACATACTGGGACGGCCCTGTAGCCTTAACGATGGAAAGGCCTGCCATTTGACTTGCTTCATCTACTAAGCTCGCGGCCATTTTCTCAGCAAGCCCCACTTCCATTGAGCCAAACAAGCCGGGAAGCTGCTTTCCTATTCTCCTCGAAACGTCGGCTATAGAAAACTGCTCGGTCGAAATTGTGTAGTTGTTCTCACCATGGGCGCCGACTCCCGCACCAAACCCGATGATCTCCCGACGGTCGATCTGATTATGGTCCAACCTCCTGACTAGTTGGTCATCGATACTTGGGTCTATACACACAACCCAACCGCTTTGTTTATGGGCTTGGTCGATCACGTCCATCCATGGTTGGAAATCGCTAGTGCTTATGATTACATGGCTTTCGCTTTTCAGGCCTGTCAGCCGGGCCATGATCTCAGCGTGCGCAGCCCCAAGCTTAAACCGCCGGTTGCTGATAACCCTCTGTCGTCTATTATCCATCCCTCCGCCAATTTGCCGGCAGGCTATCTTTCCCAGCACTGGGAACTTCTGATAATCCTCCAGGTAATCATGACCCAATTCTACAAAGCGATTGGCCGTCGATGGAATGAAATTGACGAAGAACAGAATATCGAAGAAGGAGCCCTCAATGGCCTTCTTGAGGTGTTCGAGACTCTTGACCGCGGGTATTATGCTGTACGAGACAGAGATCACGCAATCCGCATAGTGCTGCCTCCGACCCTCCGCATCCTGCCACCTCTCTTTCCACGCGTTTACCCAGCGGATTAGATTTGCATCATATCTGCTGTCCGAGAGGATCACGAGCTTCAAGGAATACGGCCTGCCGGCGCGTTCTTTGAAACTGCTCGCAAGATAAGCATCAATACCCGCAATGAGCGGCTGAATATCCCCCGAACAGTAGGCGCCTATGGTGAGCCCGTCATCTGCATGGGGGTGAAGCTTGCGATAATCCAGCAGAGCTCGCTCGATCAGCACCGAAGCTTGAGTCTCCCTAAACAGTTCGACGCTTGTTATGTCCTCTTCTTCCTCCACGAGTTCGTCCTGCAGTAGGAGTTTAGCGCTTATGGATGCTCTGTCTTGCTCGAATTCGCCAACGAGGTGGAAATAACCGTAGCCCACTGCAGTTGTATCCAAAACAAGGTTTCCATCTTTGAGCGTTCCAAACACCGGCCGATGGATAGTCGCAAGCTCGACTACCCTATCCCAACGCCCCTCGGTAAATGTCCTTCCGTCCACTTCCTGTAGACCCATCATCGCATAATAGCAAAAGCTATCGCACAAGTAGACGCTCTGATGCAAGATCATCTCCAGGAGAGCGGGATGCAGGGGTGTTACCATCGCCCCGCGAAGATGAGCGTCCCACATCCACCCAGGATTCTTTGGAGTGTAGACCGGGACCACCATGAAAGCCTTCAGTAGGAGAGGCGCCAGCAAGCTCTCATCACCCTGTGCTATCTGCATTCGGCAAGCCTTCTCATAGGCCGAAGTCAACTGTGAACAGCGTGTGCTCAAGGCTTTGAAAAAACCGCCCTCAAGGACTTCTTTCGTAAACTCTTGATGGGAAAACGACACTTCCAGCAACTTAGCCCTATCGCTATTAGTCAACCCCTCAGCCTTGAATAAATCCGCAATATACTGCTTCTCACTGCTGAGAGCCGCATCAATGATTCGGTTGACGGATTCTTCATCGCGAGCTTTTGCGACTTCGCCCAGGTAAGGCATGACAAAGACCGGCAACACATCGCTTCCCTTCTTATACCCATCGGAAGCCCAAGTGAAAAGGTCCAACAGCAGGCGTGTTTGGTGAAATTGGGGCAGTGCCCAGATGAACTCGCGGATAAACGGATCTCCATGATCCCGGAGACTGATGGACACACTGAACTTTAGGTATGGTTCAGCAGAAGAATGCCTCCTGCAGACTATTTGGCAGCCTTCATGCGGCACAAGATGTGACTCTATTTCAATCTCTATGTCCTCTTGTTTGCCCTGGAAGCGAAGACGCTCCTGAAAGAAATGGTCGATCCCTCCCAGCGCCCTGCGCAGAAAGAGCACAGGCGCCTCGTCTCCCTCGAAATCGTGTCTGAATTCAACGCTCTCCAGCTTTATCTTACCAACGCGGTCCGCTGCCAAGAAGGTCTTCCTGTTCTTGATGAAATCACCTAGTGTAATCCACAGGCCGCGGAGGAACACTTCTGGGGGAAGTCCAACTAGCTTTCTCGTTCCCGGTTTTCTCCCATTGTTGCCATTCTTGGGCTTATACCCAAGCACATTTTCATAAAGATAGACAAAGTCCACCGTTCTTAGCCGAACTTTCGCTTCCTGCGAGCGTTCCTCAATATATTTGCTCAGCTCTTCGGTCAATTCCCGCAGTGGATCATCGCAGGAGGCAAAATCACCGAGGATGTAGGCATCGGGGACTTCTTTGTCCGAGGCCTTATCGAAGTCCCGGATCGTTTCCAATGCCTTTTTTCTCTTGCTGGCATCGATAAACATACTGTAGTTGAAAAACTCCTGGGCCGGGCCCACGTAACTAGCAAACCGCCTCTTGGACGGATGGCGTCTGCTCAGACTGGGCATGGGCGGCAGGCCAAAGTGAGGCAGTCCTTCCATGACCACCCGATAGGCTTCATCGCCCTGATCTGCCTTGGAGAAGTCCTGCATTTCAAGAAAACGACTGACATCAAGGACATGGGCCAATCCATTCTCATGCAGGACTTTTAGGGCATCAGCGATTGCGCCTATCTCCCCTTCCGCATCGTCGAGATTAACATAGTCCTTGATGGCTTCTCGAACCCATTCTATAAACGTCTTGTCCAGGCAAATATCCCAGATGGCCTGCTGATCAAGATGGAAAAAATCCCTCAAGCTGCCTTGCTCCTCTATGTGATCGTAGCCCGCCAACAGTACGAGCAAGCAGTCGTGGGCTTCATCTTTACCCAGGTTGCGCAGCCGAGTCAAATTGTCTTGTTCACAAATCCAGCCCCGCTGCCTAGTCTTTTCACTAAGAATCCTCGCCAACTCATCCCTGCTCATCCACTCTTTGCTGAGTCTGTTGGGTATGCCATATTCAAATCTGATCTTTTTGTCGGAGCGATGACACAACTCCTCAACCCGACAGCCTACGTTATAGAGAACCTCGGGTGGATAGGAGGGCAAGACTATCCTGATCACCGCCGAGCCTTCCAAAACCTTCGCCATAATATGGTCGACAATCGTATTCACCATGAATCTCATTGAACTCTCCCACCCTGCGTGCTATCAAAAGGATTCTGCACAACCGAACACCCATCGGACAGTTCCGTCAGAAACCCGCTGGCCTTAAGCATATGATTCAGCCATGAGGGTTTGCGCGGCTGAACAGAGTCATTCGCGAGCAGTCCACTCCAAGTCATCGCTTGTCGCAGCTGCTCTCCCTCGACTGCGATGCCGTAGTGGAAATACAGCCGATCGAGGAATTCATCATACGTGCATCTTTCGCCAGGGCGCAGGAGCGCCAGCACCAAGTAGCGGACCACGTTATCCGTCATTACTAGCCTAGCTCCCCTGCCCTGCTTAGGAACAATGATCCCCAGGCTCTTGCCAAGGGACAGGAACAACCCGTGCCCGTACTTGCTGTCGGCTTCCCTGTACTGTCGTTCCACCTTATTGGGGCTGCCTCGCTCTACATAGTCTCTTAACGCCTCAATTCGCAGAGCGCGCTGCAGCATCCCTTGGACGGCCTGCAGATTCCGCTGAGAAGCCATGCGCTGCTGCCTGGTAGCGGAATCCGGAGAGACAAACAGCCAGGCGAAGCCCAAAGGACCCGTCGAGTCTGCTTCGGCCATAGTATACCTTGCGCTTTGGGCGCAGAGGCTCCTAAGTATATGCAGTGCACACCCCGTCATCATCAGGTCTAGCTTGTCAATTAGGTCGATCCCTGCTGTTACTACTCGCTTCATCTCGACGGCGAACAGATACCCTTCGGGCCAGCTCTCCCGAGGACACCACTGACAGGTCAGCTGTCTATCCTTTTGACCTTCGTTGACCTCCTTGAACGTGTCTTCATCGAGCTCTTCATCGATGTAACGGATGAGGTTGCCCAGCGGTCTGGTATGGCCGTCATAAAGACCGGCAAGTCCTTCATTCAACGACCCGTGAAGGCTCCGCAAGTCTCTCTCTTCCTGGGAGAAGAATTGGCCCGAGCTCCGGAGGAAGCCATCGATAAGACGCTGTTCAGTGGCGAAGGCATTGCACAGCTGCAGATAGATAACCTCCCCGCCCCTGGCCAGGAAATTTCGTCGGCGAGTACTGTAATACTTGTCAAATTCGTTGATGGATGCCCTCCAAGTAGAGACATCGTTCCTTCTTGCCGTTGTCTCGTTCCAGACGGTCTCTTGTGTGAGCACCTCGGGAGATATGGGATAAAAGGTTTGAGCACACCAATTGCGAGTAAATCCAGCGCCCTGAAACCCTTGCAGGAGCTCCTCCAACCTCTCCCTAACCTCGCTCTTCTCTAGACTGGAACTGCGGCTTTGGAGTCGACTCTGCAGCTGTTCGGCTAGAAGCTCGTATTGTTCTTTGTGGATTTCGTGGCGCTTATCTACAGGGGAGCATGTCATGAACGAGAACAGTTTCAGATTCAAGCGAATTGAAGGCCTGTACTTTAGTGGAGCGTTTTCTGAGTGGGCCCACTTGGCCAAGTCTCCAAAAGACGGCAGCGGCTCCCTAGAGGCCTCATCGATAAAAATCCTCTTCTCCGAGAATACCACTGCCAACAACTCGGCTAGATGCTCAACGATGGTCTGATCCTTGATAAAGCGAAGGCCAAAAAGCCGGATGGCCGGGTTATAGTCTCCCTCCATTGCTACTGTAGGAAAAGGTGTTGGCAAGCGGTTCATCACACGACCTCCAGCTCATCACCTGCAATTCGGATCTCAAGTGGATGCAGGTTGTAATCACTGTCTATCCAAAGCAGTCTCAAGGAGGTGTCCCCTCGGAGTCTATCGTTTTCATGATTGGCATAAGCATTCAGAAGCTCGACTTTGAACCTGTCCAACCGATTGGCGTAGTTCGCAGAGAGCTCCTGCGTGACATCCCCCTCGTACCTGCGGCTTACATAGTCCAGAAATGGCAAGTCTAAGGGCAGGCTTGCAGCTCCGTCCTTATAGCTCAAACACAAGATCCGGTCGGCCTCTTCGCCCAACCTGTATCTCGGCTGCAGCATCAACCGAAAGTCGTCTTCACGCAAGGAGGCAACGATCATCTGGGTTCTAGTTCCGTGTCCTTTCGGCTTTAGAGTGATGTACAGGTCTCTCATTTTCCAGTCTTTATCAGGTAAGCGAATCCCGAGGAAGTGCTCCTGAAGCACCTGAAGGACATGATCGCGGTATCGTCTCTGATCGCCCGTCGAGCCCAGTTTTCCCTTCCCGTAATCCAGGAACGCCAGCAAATTAGGCGACTGAAGGAACGTGCAAATGAATCGCCGACCCAAATGGTTATCAAGCTCACCGAAGAAGTAGACGAGCCTTCTTGATTGGCGACGGACTGCTCGGACTATTTCAGGGCCCTCCAGGATGGAAGACATTTTCTGCAGTCTCTCATATATCTCGGCCGCTTCTGACAGGGAGAACAAGAGATTGTCCTTCGTCCAAGCCTCTCGTTCGAACAAGGGATCCAAGAACAATCCAAAACCTGCTTGACGGATGCTCCGGACAGCCAACAATTGCATAGCTTCAGGAGCGACGTCTTGTCCATCATCGCCGAAGAAACGGTTGAAAAACATGGAGCCAAGCAGCTTATCCTCCAGTGCAAGACGAGACATTGCAAAGATGTCTCGACAATCACGCCCTGCCGTTACCGCGTAGGCTAGGTGACCCGTCATCTGCCTCAAGGTGAGCCGGGTGTCGTATTCGTACAGTCTGCGGTACAACAGGCTTATACGCTCGCGAACCTGCGGAAGCCGACTCTGCAATAGTCTGACGTTACGATGGATGGGACAGAGGTCCGAGCGTCCACACGCATCACAGCTAGCCCAGTTGTCTTTATCTAGCATCCTGACAAAGGCTTCCACCGCGGTGGCGATGCTGTTGACTCTCCCAATGTTAATCAGCACAAACTTGTTGTTGAATACTCGCTGGGGACTGTCTGACTGAAGGGCGCTCAGCAACTCATTTGCATCGCCCCCCAGCTCCCTGAAGGCCGCTAGCAAGGTCCCCGTGTTGGAGATGATCAAGTATTTCTTTTCTTGGCTGGATGCGGCTTCTCTGAGAATATTTGCGCGAGGGTGCGGATCAATCTCGCTCATGTCCTTGATGATGACAAGACCTGCATCTTCGATTTCCTCTCGTTCGCCAAGAGAGCGCGGCATGCACCCCGTGACACGACCCACGATTTCTGCAGCGATAGTGGTTTTCCCATCTCCGGCATTACCGGTCAAGATGACGTTTTCGCGATTGATGACCAACCGTTCATAAATGTATTCTGTAACCGGATTCTGAACATGAATCTTGGCGAAGAACTCATTTCCAATCTGATTCTCGGCTGTAGCGTTCTCATTGCCTGCGGACGCGTTAGAGAGGGTGTTCATATAACTAACAAAGGGGTTGATAGTCTCCATCGTCCTTTCAAGGACCGCTACGGCGCCTTCTTTCTTGTCGGCTTGCTCCTCGGCGACATTCTCTTCGTCTCGACTGCCGCACTTGATGAATGCTTCCTTCAACTCGCTGATGCTGGCGAACCGCTTGTCGGCTTCGGTGGCTACAGCCTTTTGAAGCCATGCCAGGTAGGGCTCCAGATCGGGGTCAATACCATCTGGCAGCTGAGCTGCAGCTCCCACGACAGGATTCTCGTAGGGCCTCTTGCCAAATACCCACTCCCATAAAGTCACACCCAAAGCGAACAAATCACCGCTTGGGGAAAACTGCATATCGGAGCCCCTGATGCTGTCGGGAGGCACATAGCCGTTGGTGCCTTCGAACACCCCGACTCTAGGTTCGCCCGCTAACCCGCAGTCAATGAGCACGGGTTTGTTGTCTTCGGTGAGCAAGATATTGTCTGGCTTTATGTCGCCATGGATCAATACCCTGGGTTCCCCAGAGGCATCCTCGTACTCGTGGAATGCGGCAACAGCATCCATCAGACTGATGGCGACGCTCCGAAATAGATCTATACTTGGGCGCTGGCCACTCTCTATCTTGGATCTCATCGATTCGCCGTCAATGAAGTCCAGCACAATGAAGTAGCGGTCCTTATTCCAGTGCCCCGGTTTGTTGTCACAGCCGACTACATATGAACTCTTGATGCTCGAGGTAATCTCACATTCCTTGAAGATCTTCTCTTGCGGGACTTCCTTGTTAAATAGCTTGATGGCCACAAGTCGAGTCTGCCCCGTCTTTTCTTTCGTCTCCGCTTTGTATACCTGGGCTTCTCTGCCCTCGCCAATAAACTCATGGATCCAGTACAGGTCGTGTGTATCACCCGGTTTTAGCTTCGCATTGTGGCCCTCAAGGGGGCTCTGTTCTTTTTCGATATGTGCACTAAAAGCAGCGATTACCCGGTCGATGTCCTTAAGCCTTGCGCGCCGATCCCCGACAAGCATCTCTATAATAGCCTGTTTGGCGGCAAGAGATAGGCCATCGACTTTCATCAGCTGCCCCTTTGCTGCATCGGTCAGTGTGCCGCCTTTCGCGAGGAAGTCCCGCGTCTTGCTAAAGGCTTTCTGACCTGTCACCATCTCGTATGTTATGGCGGCTAGGCTGAACAGGTCAGTCCCTTCATCTATGTCCTGATGGCTCAACACCTCTGGAGCCACGTAGCCGTCATCCTTCAGGGAATCTTGGGCAATGACGGTAATTCGGTTATCTTCTAGTTGATATGAAAGATCGAAGTTGGTCAGTTTCGGTATGTCATTCATTAACAAGACATTCTCCGGCTTAACCGCTCGGTGAATTACGCCGGATTCGTGCGCAGCCTGCAAGCCGCGAGCGATTCCAAGGGCTATCTCCATCGCCGACTCTACAGCCAGGGGGCCCTTAGTCCGGGCCAACAGGTCACGCAAGGTGCCAGTCTCGGACCAATCGGACATTTCAACGATATCGTCATATTCGTTTGGCGCAAGCATTACTTTATGGATGTTTGAATGATCGCCGATGCGAGATACCGCTCTGATGGTATTCCGACCCCTAGCGATAAACCGCTCCCGCTCAGCACTCGTTGCTTGGGGCGGCGTAAGGAATACGCGAAACCGGGCAAGGCCCCTGACATGACCACTTAACGGTCTAGCCACCATCTCAATCATGTGCGGACTCTGATAAAGATACTCGACCGTCTCATATCCAGGAACTGTGTATTCGAGGCCCTTCTTTTCTGTGCCGATTTCACAGAGGTAATCAGCGACGAAGTCGATGTGGCGATCGCTTAAGATCCTTTGTTCGTTCTTCTTGCGCAAGTACGCGACCAGGTCCGATATTGAGGCAAAGGTCGGATTATGTTTCGTCGGGTCATCGGCAATACTAGGGGAGCTATGTCCCTCCACTGTACTGTTTGGATGGGTAAAGACGACTACCGATTCAACCCATATGTTGGGGAAAGTCTTGAATCTGTGCTCATAAATGCCCTTTAAGACTTTGCATTTATGTGTATTGGCCTTATGGGGTGAAGCCACATAATTGGTCCCGTTCCGCAACCAATGATAGGCTCCGACGTTAGTGTGGCCGGACCAGTGTTTTAGCTCAATAATAAAAATCCCGGAGTGGGCAACAAGGATGACATCGCACTCCAGGTAGGTGTTGGACGCCTTATCGTAGATGTTGACATTGGAAATCATTCTGCCGAGCTTAAACCTCTTGACTTGCTGTCTTATCCTATCGATGGCTTCCTGTTCATGCCGGAACAGACTGGTAGCTTCTCTAACGACTAGCGACTCTACGTCTACGTGGCTTAGTATGTCAAATAGCTCTCTCTCTAAGGACTTGCGCTCAGCTTCATCCGCCAAGTAATTATATACCTCTCCTGTCAAGCTGGCATATTCTAATGCCTCCCGCAGCTCCTCTCTACTGATGGGCCCATCACACACCTTGAGAATGTGTTCTTTCCCTGCCTTCGCTGTGAACTGCCAGAGACCATTCGATGCAAACTGCCAAAACGCCCTTTCAAACTCTATGCCCTCATTCTCCCCATCGTCTAATAAGCTCATGTGCTCTAAGAGGACGGGCTCAAGGTCGACGAGCTTAAGGCGGTTGTCCCATCCCCTATCTAGCATTCCGATCAGCGCCAGCAAGAGAAGGCAATTGTCTTTTCTCTCATGGGCAATACGAAGCAACCTGTTGCGAACGACACCTTCGGCCACTAGTCACACCACCTATTCAGCGAAAGCAGCCTCGTTCGCTCCCTCATCTTCCACCACTCTTTGGATGCTACCTCGGCTGGTGTAGTTGAGGAAAGAAAGAGAATCAGGCGGGATGCTACTCACCCCAGCAGCCTGAAAAAGAGTTAGTCATTAATTCGTCAAAAACATTATCTTATCCTGCAATTATGTGTGTTTGGTTGACATCTGTCTTCCCGAGAGTCACCTGAGACGCTAATTGGCCAGAGGACGAAATCCTTCAGGAAGCCCTGGTAGAGGGACCGTTAGGACGCCCTGCTGGGTACGATGACGCTCTTGGCTAGTTCTTCTTTTTGACGGAAGAGTCCATCGAGGACCTCTTCCACCGTTCTGCTAGGAGAGTCTTCGCCTACAACAACAGGAATGTAAATCTACACCTCTTGTCCCTGGCCAAAACTGTGTACTCTAGTTAGCGCCTCTAGCTTTAATCTGACATAAGATGCTAAGGGGCTTCCCTGATTCGGGGCACACAGTTGTCAGCCACTTGGACTCAGCCATGGTCAAGTCCCAAATGTGGTGTAAATTCTCCTCCTGGTTGTTGAGTTCAAGCGGCAGTGCTTCGCTTCGGTTCCGTCTGCGAAGGTTCGTTGTCACTTTCTGAGCGTTTGTGCTCCCAGTAGGCTTCCATTCGAAAGTAAAGCCGTCCAGTCGTCCACTTCTCATCCTGCTCCATTAGCAGGGCCCCCAACAAGCGCGTGGCTGAGTCGATGTTGGGGAAGATTCCAATCACTCTCTCCCGCCGTCGGACCTCCCGGTTTAAGCGTTCCAGCCCATTGGTGCTGCGCAGTCGGCGTCGATAGGGCTCAGGCAAGGCCATTACGGCCATGGCGTCGTCGATGCCTGCCTCCAGGTACACAACGGCTCGAGGGACCT
>JAAYMS010000183.1 GCA_012521295.1 Bacillota bacterium | reverse complement strand
ATAAGTGTCAGAAAACACACAATATATTGACCTAAGATACATTTTGTGTTATAATAGTCCCAAAAATGTGACGGATAGGTTTGGTGACTAGTCTGTCCCAAACCATGCAAGACACCATGTAGGAGGGATGACCATCATTAAGTTTCAGAATCATCGAGAAATATCAGAAGTGGTTCATGTATTCGGCCACTACGGCCCGGCTCCATCCGTTGTTTTCCGCAGTCCTGAGCTCAGTGCCGGTGCCAAAGCGGCATATGCCTACCTGTGCACATATGTGAGCCTAAAGGATGTCAAAAGCGGCAAAATGAAAGCTCGGCCAAGCAAAAGGCGAATGCAGAGAGAACTGGGCATGTCGAACAACACACTCAATAAGTACCTCAAGGAGTTAAGGGAGTTTGGCCTGATCGAGGTTAAGCAAACCCGAGTGCTGCGGGATGGTAGGAAGGAGTACGGCAACAATATCTACACTTTACGATCCCATGTAGATTTCCCACTGGACGGCGCAACAAGCTCTCTTTCCGGTCGCGAGATACAAAAGGCCAAAAAGCTACAGTCTTGGATACGGGATTCTTGGGAGTCGAATAGCTTACACGCAAGTAATACCATGTCTAGTAATACCAAAAAAACTAAGTATAACCATCTCTCAGTCTTGGAGTTAGGACGAACAGATTCCTCTGACGAGTCTACTTATTCTGCGGAAGTCACCCGGGACAGGCTGGAAAGGGCAAGCCTATCCGTGGACGAACTGATTGCCTTTTGGAACGAGCAGGGGGTTAACCCCCATAAACGTCTGGGAAGCAGGACGAAAGCAAGGATCGAACAGGCGTTGGCTCAAGCCTTAGAGGATCTACCGGCCGAGGAGATCCTCGGAGCTATTGGCACTTACTCCAAGATGTATAAGGAACGGCGGTGTGATCACAAGTATCGTCTTGTTGAGTTCATGGAAAAACGAGGTTACGAGCATTTCCTGCATGAAGAAAACTGGAAGCGAAGAAAACCCAGAGGGAAAATCGCTCGCGAGGACTTCACTTACATTGAAACCGAACAAGACCTCAGCATGTTCTCCTTTTTACGGGACGATGGATCATCGGATGACAAGGATGATGAGCACTAAACCACACGTGTTCAGTGAAGCAGAATGGCACCCTGCAGCCTTGTTCAGATGGATCGACGGTTACCCCCGCGATGTGCTCCCCCATCACTACGTCTAGCTGCCTTTAGCTTAGCAGGCCATGAAAACTCTTCCGCTGTGTGGTCTTTGCCCAGGGAGGATGGAGTCTTTCCGTTGGGTCCAATTCCGACTTTTCTTCACTTAGCCTTTGCACCCATAGTGAGAGGTTAGTGGACGTCCCATGACGCAAGGAGAGACGGTAGCGCATTGAAGGCGTGGCGCCGTAGGACCAATCGGCGATTGGAGTTGGACCTCGCTTGTTGACGGTGACACATTGGGGAACGCAACTGGCAGTCTGATTCTGCCCTGGAAACGAAAGCACAACAGGGTGCAAGCACTCCGTAATCCGCTGGGGAGGTGTATGTATGCTGGAACCACGCATAAAGCGGGCTGAGAGGTTGAAATATTTGACCAGTCTGTATAACTTAAGTGGAGGTTCGCCGCGCCAGGCGGTTGACCACTACCTTGTAGTTTTCGCAGCAGGACTCAGTTTTGACAGTGGTGAAGACGCCTTTCACTATCTGCTTAACGAGGGAATGGTTGAACTCCATTCTGCGAGGGGCAAAGTCAGCCTAACCCACAAGGGAGTCAAGATGTGTGAACTAGCCTTGATCGGCCGGCCACAGGCGAACGGCTATTTTCCCTCTGCTGCGCTGAAAGGGATGCACCAGAAAAGCAAAGTGGCGGAAGCTTCCCCTTCTGACGACCAGCAGCTCGGTTTGCCCATTGACGATTTGGTCAATCTGCTGAAACGTCTCAAGGAAGAGGCCCCAGCGCTTAATGGGGACCCCTTTAAGGAACGCCTAGTGGCTTCCGCCATCCGGGTCATCGAGTCCGAACTCCAGTCTGAGCGACCACGGAGAAAGCCGGTAATCCGGGCGCTGCAGCGGTTAGCAGGCTTGTTAACCAACACCTTTTTGGAACAGGGCATACGTTTGCTGCTCTCCCGCTTAAGACTTCAGTAGAAAGGGCAATAAGCCTTTGGTGGCGACTGACATGAAGACGGACCGCTAGCGACGTGGTAGCGGTGCAAAGAAGAAACCTCTGCCTTGGTATGGTAGAGGGGAGTTGGTGATTGGCGATGTCGTTCAGTCTGCTGGAACCCAGTAATGTATCTCACATAAGGCGGGTCTGCTGTTATCCCACCTTTTGGTGGCGCCATTATGTGGTGGGGTATCACT
>JAAYMS010000033.1 GCA_012521295.1 Bacillota bacterium | reverse complement strand
TTCTGCCACCGGTCCCAACCCGTGGGTTGTCCCGTCAAGAAGTTCAGGAACTCCCTCAACAGGTGTTTGAGCTAATTCAGGCCAATCTCAAAGAGATGCAGGCTCGCAATCATCGGGCGGCTGCTTATTCCGCCAGCCGCGACCATCGCCCCACTGTTTCGAGCTAGAGACGAAAAGAAAGCGCCAGGCACAAGATAAAGTGCCCGGCGCTTTTGTATTCCTCTACTCAACGGGATTGATAATCGTGATGCGCCCTTCTGTTTGCGGTGCAACGCTCTCAACAGCGGTCAGATATTCTAATAGAGCATCTCTAAGGTAGAACTTAGTAGTAAGCACAACCGTTGCATCATCGCGCAGCATAGTAAACATGTCGCCACCGCCAGTTAGGAAATCATTCGCCGCGACTCGATAGGTTTTCTCGAGATCAATAGGTTTACCGTTGATGGTGACCGACTGGATGCGATTCCCTACCTCCCGGCTGGCATCAAACACGTACTCGAGCCCTGACACCTGTAGAAAACCTCCAGCAGCCGACGGATACCACGAAACCCCGTGCTCAAGCGTATCCCACAGAGTCTTTCCTGTCATTTCTACCATTACAACCACGTTGTCGAAAGGCAAGGCTGTATAAATGTCATTGATAGTAATAGCGCCCTGGCTGATGCTAGCTCGCACTCCACCACCATTTTGAATTGCAATGTCTGCCCCTGTTACATAGCGTAAGCTGTCCGCAATGAGATTGGCCAGGTTTGACTCCTTGAGACGGACTGTTCCCCGCTCTCCGTCCAGATCCACTTCTGTGTAACCCACCACGTCAGCCATACGCTCATCAAGCTGAGCTACGTAGTAGTCGACTAAGTGTCGGACAAAGGCATCTTCGGGAAGATTTTCACTCATGAATACGTGGGCAAAGTTGAAACCTAAAACCTCTTTATTCCACACGTTGATGTTAAGCAGATTGACCACTTCAGCATGTTTACCAGGGTAGATCAGCCAAGCATCGCCAAACTTCTCCGGGAAGGCCACAATATCTGTACCACCGCCAAAGACAAAGTCATATCCAGGCACCACCTCACCAAGGCGGCGATTATCACCGTGGAGATGCGCAAGGGCAATATAGATATCTGCCTGCCCCTGAAGGGCTTCAAGTACGCGCTGAGCAGCGTCGAAGTGATTCTCAAACGTAATGCCGGCTACATTACGCGGATGCGTGTACCAAGCACTACTGTGATCCGTCAGTCCGACAAAAGCTACCCGTACCCCATCTACCTCCTTGATTACCCAAGGAAGCAGAAACTCTGGATACTGCCCATTGTGATACGTGTTCGCCGATAAGAAAGGAAACTCCGCGAGACGCGCATTACGTTCTAACACAGTAAATGGAAAATCGAAGTCATGGTTTCCTAGAACCATAGCATCGTAGCCCATATGATTCATACTCTCGATCACAGGAAGCCCTTCAAAGAGATTGGCCACGTTGGTGTTATACGGAGCATCACCCAGATCTACCAACAGTGTGCCGGGCCTCCTTAATCTAGTATCCTTCACGAACTGGGCCATGCGAGCGATTCCCCCTATGGCATACTCTGACGCTCCAGGGTAGTATGGTACGACATGTCCATGAATGTCTGATGTTACTAAGATGGATATCGTGCTGAAAGCAGGATCTAGGACAATGTTCTTGACAAACTCGACCGCTTCTCCGCGGGTAATCGGTATCTTGCCTAGTGGTGGCTCAATTCCGATGGAACGAAATCTATCGATAGTGTTAGAGTCACCCTCAACACCGAATACAACCTTTGCCACTATCTCTGAAAGAACGTCAGCAGTGATAGGCTCATCGGGATAAAACCTTCCGTCGTCAACGCTTACGGCACGAACCTTGATTAATCCCTCGATGAAGGGTTCGTATCTGTGTAAAGCAATATCTTGAGCTGAACTAACAACAAACGATTCGTCAATCACCGCAAGAGTATCAGTATACTCGAACTTCTTCTGTACATCGCTCTCAACGCGCAACGGATAGATGAGCGGAAGGCCAAAGGCCTTGACAATAAGCTCGGAAGCTTCTCCCCTCGTCAATAGAGCGTCCGCATCCCGACTATACGCTAGAAACGCCTCGTGGTTCTCGGCGGACAATACTCCAGAAGACAGTACAACAAGCACACTCAGCACCACAACGAGTCGTACACTTACTCTGCGAGCCATAGACGCACCCCTTTGTTGATAATTGCTGGTAAGATACCTCATAGTGGTGAAAACTCCTGCTGGATTACAAGAAAAAACCCATCGCCTGCTCAGGCGAGGGGCTGAAAGCTTGGATTTCGATTAGAGACCGAGAGCGTTGTTTACTGCAGCGATAATGCCCTTGCTGGTGCCGGTTGCACCGCTGACTGTGTCTACATCAGTAGATTGCGCAGCGATGATTGCTTC
>JAAYMS010000182.1 GCA_012521295.1 Bacillota bacterium | reverse complement strand
TGTTCAGCCTGGGGCAGACGGTACCGCCAGATCTCTTGACTCCTACGAATGTGACCGTGTTTCTTGTCTTGCTGTTCGGCATTATTCTTTACTTCATCATACCGCCTATTCGGGTCAGCAGAGCTGCCGCAGAGATAGGTGAGCATGGCGCCATGCAGCGCGTCGCTAAAGAACTACGCAGACGCCTAATAGAGATCGAGGGAACAGTAGAAGAGATCTGTTTAGGAGAGAACCGGTGTGGAGGATGCCGGGGACGGAACTGCCCGGTGGGGTACTGCAAGGATCTGGTCCGGCAGGCACTTCGTGAAAACATCACTAAAACAGGATTTGACGGGGTGCCACGGGCGCGGCGGTCTCAGCACTTTGATACGGCCAAGATCCGCCATGCTCTAAACGTTATCCGGCAGGAGTATCCCGACTGCGAAGGCATCCCGGAAGTCGAAACGGTGATAAAGCGTACCGAAGCGGTGCTGCAGAGCATCACCCGCGATTATTGATCGCAGCCGAGGATGCGGATTTCTGGTTCGAGTTCAACATCAAATCGCTGTTTGATTTCTCTCTGGATGTAAGCAATCAGCTCGAGGAAGTCGTCAGAGGTCGCATTACCGCGATTGATAATAAACCCTGCGTGCTTGGTAGACACTTCGGCACCGCCGATCCTTAAGCCCTTTAGGCCGGCCTGTTCGATCATGGGCCCGACGTAGTGTCCAGCTGGACGCTTAAAGGTGCTTCCTGCGCTCGGGAATTCTAAAGGCTGACGGGCCCGGCGCCGGGCCTGAAGATCTTCCATCTTTGCCAGAATTTCCCGCTGATTGCTGGGCTGCAGCTCTAAGGTGACGCTGGTGACGACGACCTTTTCTTGCTGTGCGCGGCTGAAACGGTATGAAAAGGTGAACTCATCGGCATCCCACGTTCCTGTTCCCGATGCTGTTACGAAATCAACTCGGCGCACGAGCGGGCCTATCTCGCCATCGTAAGCGCCAGCATTCATGAAGAGGGCACCGCCGATTCCCCCGGGGATGCCAACCGCAAATTCCAAGCCACTAAGGGAATGGTAAGCGGCCAGCTTGCTGACGGATCCGAACATGCAGCCAGCAGAAGCAGTGATAATAGCTTTATCCACACTTACGTGTGCGAAGTTGTCTGCTAGCTGAATAACGAGCCCACGGATGCCACCGCTGCGAACAAGGACATTCGTGCCATAGCCAAGGACCGTTATCTCTAGGCCCCGTTCTTCTGCGAATCGCAGCGCCGCGATCAACTCATCAGTACTGGTTGGGCGGGCAAAATAGTCGGCGGGGCCACCTACTCCGAGGGAAGTCACCCGAGATAAAGGGAAATTCTGAGCAAACACTGCACAACCTCCTTTTTTCACATTATTACTATAACACAAAAAGGGCGGAACTCCGCCCTTAATGTCAATGATAATAGCGATTTTCTTGAATGAACTTACTTGGCCTTAGCCAATACTGCACTACTTTTGATTTCTCCCAGGCTGCACCGTTAGTGCGGGGCCAGGCGTTATAGGGCAGCTCAACAGAGCGGATTTCAAAATGTAGGTGTGCCGCGAAGCGATTGTTTGGTCCCCTGCCCACAGTCCCAATTTGCTGTCTGCGCTGCACAATATCTCCCTGGTTTACATCCCTGCGGTCGAGATGAGCATATTGCGACCAGACAAATGTGTTGTCAGGTAGGCGGTGCTTGATCAACACCACATGCCCCAGGGCTGTGTTCCAGCCGGAAAACACCACCTGGCCGTGGCCAATCGCGTAGACCGGCTCGCCTTGATCGTAATTGCCTGCGCCGGGGATGTTCCAGTCTTCGCCCGGGTGCCAGGAGTTGCTTACACTACTCCAGTCTAGGAAATCGTACCCGGTAATTCCCCAGCCGTTTCCATCCGCGTCTCCAACGGGGAAGTCAAATCCGTCCGCCATAGGCATGAACTTTCCCTGCTCCAGTAAATCATCACCATTTCGGCCTGTAAGGCTGCAGCCGCTGATTACCACCGCAAGCAGCACAACCACAACTGTCTGTACATATTTCCCAAACTTCAGTGTTACTCCCTCCCTATAGATTGGGATCACAGGAACATTGTACAAGTTCGGGCTGTCTTCTTCAATAATGGTAACGTCTGCCAGATATCCAACAGAGGAACGACAGTGTATTGCGGCGAATTACGAGATTTGTGGAGGGATATTCATGGTCCGCATGCTGAAACTTACCAGTGCAATACTACTAGCAGTTTTTATGGCTATTTCCGCCAATGCCGCCATAGTCGGTGAAGAAATCGAACTGGGGAATGGCAAGCAATTCCGGCAACCTTTGGTTTTAGAACCAGGGCAGAAGTACAGCGTGAGCATTAGTGTGCAGAGTGCTCAGCCCAACGCGCAGGTCACCTTAACCGTTGAGTTTGCCGACGATGGAGGCACCGTCAAGGAGTATATTTCTACACAGCGCGGTCTCGGTGGAGAGGGGCGCTGGACAGTCGTGGGTCTAGAATTTACAACGCCTGACAGTCCGCGGCAGGCGCAGCTTGTACTTACAGCAGATCAACCTGGCACTTATCGCTGGGACAGCTTAGCAGTGCAAAAGCTGCATGAGACAGTCAATGAAGTGCAGCAGTACTGGGAAGAAAGGTTTGCTAAGCATGGAGCGGTTTATACGGGGTTGGTGGTAGATGCGCGTCATCTTGATGTACGCCGCGGCATAAGTCCCCGTGTTTATTCTGAATCAGGTCAGCTCTTGTACGGAGGCGTGCTTGCCTCAGCCGAGTTTGTGCAGGATGTTGGTGTGGTCGCCTATGGCCGCGAGCTTGATCCGGATTTGATCAAGCGGATCCAGGTTGACCCAGAGTATGCCTATGCCCGTCCTTTGATTGTCGAGGCTGTTGGGGTTGTAGATCCAGCTCGTACAGGTGTTTACGTTAGCGAAGCGGATGCGGAGCGCATACTTCAGGCTTTATCACAGTATGATTTCTTTGCCCGCTATGCGGTGATCTTCTTAATAAACTAGGTCTGGGCAGGAAAAGATCGATTCAAGCCGAATAATGTTTTGATTCTTGGTGATGGAGGTTGTCTGACATGAGTGATATAAAGCAGAAACTGATAGAGCTGCGGAGCGCTTTAGATAATGTAGATGCAGCCGAATTCTCCGCGGTGATAGGATTCGATGGCTTTGTTGATACCATTATTGATGTCGTCGATAAGCGCGAATCCGTTGATTCATACACCCGTATCCAGACTATTGCCGAATTTGGTGCTCGCATTTCCCGTGCGGCTGGCCTGAGCACAAACTTTGAGTTGGTTCCCAAGACCACCAAACTGGGAGGCAATGGCCCCATTATGGCGAATGCGCTGCTAGGCGCTGGAGTAAAGATTACATACATAGGTGCACTAGGCAAACCTATTAATCCAGTTTTTCAGGGCCTAGTTGATGGCTGTGAGAAAGTGGTCTCAATCATCGACCCGGGTCTGACTGATGCTGTTGAGTTTAATGATGGCAAGGTGATGCTCGGTAAGCATGAGCATCTAGCACAGGTGAACTGGGATACGCTGGTTGAGGCTCTCGGAGAAGATGAAATCCGTAAGCTGTTCACGAGCTCTGATCTGGTAGCTACAGTTAACTGGACTATGCTGCCTGGCATGAACGACATTTGGCAAAACCTACTGCGGATTCTCCCAGCCAATGACAGCCCAGACCGCCCCATCTTGTTTATTGACATCGCCGATCCTGCGAAGCGCAAGCAGGAGGATATTCGGGATGCTATCGAACTAATAACCAGCTTTAATCATGTTTATCGTGTGGTTCTCGGCCTTAACCGCAAAGAAGCAAGCGAAATCGCTGAGGTGCTCGGGCTGCAGCTGAGTGCACCGGCACCAGAGGTGTCCCTGGAGGAAATTACAAAAGCGCTGGCCGAGAGACTAAACCTGTGGTGCCTGATGGTCCATCCATCTGATTCGGCCGCCGCAGTCATTGGCGGTGAATATGCGTTCACACCTGGGCCTTATACTACTAAACCACGCCTCACAACGGGTGCTGGCGACAACTTTAATGCTGGGTTCTGCCTTGGCCTGCTGTTGGGGCTCAGCCTGGAACAAAGCCTAATGTTGGGTACAGCCACATCTGGATACTATGTGCGCAGCATGCACAGCCCAACTTTTAATGAGCTGAAGGAATTTGTTGAGCTGTGGAGCCAGTACGGCGAGACTGAGTTTTAGTCCAGCCAGTAAGGTTGTCCATATTCATAAAACGTAGTATAATTAATTCGTGAATTCTTTCAGAAATGGGGTTTTAGTGTGCTGACGCATCGCGTTCGTAGAAATACTAGTTTAGTTCTGTTTGTTGGGCTAATGCTGGCTTCCGCTTTTTTCTGGTCAATGAGTTCGGCTACTGATGCCGGTATGCGGGATGGGGTTTTTTCTGGCCGCGCCCAAGGGTTCAGTGGTGAAATGGTAGTTGCGGTTACCGTGGGTGGCGGTAAGATTACTGCTGTTGAGGTTGTCAGCCACAATGATACACCGTTTATTGCAGATCCCGCTCTGGAGGCCTTGACTGCGAAGGTGGTAGAGGCTCAGAGCTCTCAAGTCGATGTTGTGACTGGGGCGACCTATACCAGCAGAGGGTTTATGGCTGCAGTGGAGCAGGCCTTGGGCAAGGCTAGCGGTGACTTAGCTGATGGTGTATATGTAGGAAGTGCTCAAGGATTTGGTGGCGAACTAACTGTGAGCGTCACTCTTGCAGGTGGCAGCATGACAGCTGTTGAGGTAACCAGCCACAACGATACACCATTTATCGCTGATCCTGCGATTAAAACCTTAACGAAGGCCATAGTGGAAAAACAGAGCGCTGATGTCGATGTTGTCAGCGGTGCAACGTTCACCAGTAACGGTGTAATGAATGCTGTCAAAGATGCTTTAGGCCTTGAGTAAAATCACCTTAACCTGAAACAGAGGAGCCTTGTAATGGGGCTCCTTTTTTCATGTGTCTTATACCAATCTGCTGCCTGGGTAATACTACCTCCAGATGATTGGAAAGGAGGAGGAATATGCCCAGTCTAGAACAGATGCGGATGGTGGGTGAGAGTTGTACTGAGTACGATGCCATATCAAGTGAAGTGGAGCGGAGCTGTGCCAGCTGCAGTCATTGGGATGGCGAAGAAGAAATGTGTGCCCTAGACATCTTCTTAGAGCAGCTGACCAACCTCGACCAAACATAGCCCCTTCTAGTCAAAGAAAGAGTTTCGGTGTATGATAGAGGTGTGAGGAGGTAGGCTCATGCCTCAGATTAGTGCATTTGATGTCGTTGGGCCCATTATGGTGGGCCCTTCCAGTTCACATACAGCAGGAGCCGTCCGGCTCGGTTTAGCCGCGCGTAGGATTCTGGGTGAACCTGTTACCCATGCGGATATCGGCCTGCACGGTTCTTTTGCTGCAACCCATTGGGGTCACCGCACCGATGTAGCTATCTTGGCAGGGCTTTTGGGGATGTCGATGGACGACTCCCGAATTCCGCAGGCCAAAGAATTGGCTGATGCAGCTGGCCTGCAGTACGCCTTTCAGACTGTTGATTTAGGTGATGTTCATCCTAATTCAGTGCGGATGCGGGTCTTAGGGAAGGAAAACTCTATCGAAGTAGTGGGTGCTTCGGTAGGCGGCGGACGGATCTGTATTTATGAAATCGATCGCTTTGAAGTGGAGATTGATGGCAGCTATACAGTACTCCTTGCCCGCTACAAAGATCAGCCAGGCGTGGTGGCTGATATCACCCGGATTCTGGCCAGCTATGGCATCAATATTGCATTCATGAAGGTCAGCCGCAAGACACGTGGCTCAGATGCTCTTTTAGTGGCCGAGACAGATGATCCGATTGTCGATGATGTGCTTGAACTCGTACGGCAGCTCCAGGGCGGCATTGTTGCCCGCAGACTGCCACGTTTCTAGGAGGGGAAATATGGAGATTACAAGTGCTGCTCAGCTCTTGGAGCTGTGCGAAAAGCAGCAGAAGTCAATTCCCCAAATTGTGGCTGAATACGAAGCCTTCCTCGCCATCACCACCCCGGACGCAGTTCGGGAACGCATGGCTGAGATCCTCCGCGTGATGCGCGAAGCAGTGGCAGGTGGTATTGATGATCAGGGGGAATATGCCCACTTGGTAAAAGGCTATGGGCAGAAGGTGTATCAGGCTAAAGAAAAAGGCCGCCTTGTCGGCGGAGATGTGTTTAATACGGCTATTTTATACGCCCTAGCAGTCGCACAGCATAATGCTAGTTTAGGTAGGATAGTGGCCTGCCCGACAGCAGGAAGCTGCGGTGTGGTGCCTGGCGCAGTATTACCTGTAGCAGAAGAGCTCCAGAGCAGTGATGAAGAGATTATCGATGCGCTCTTGGTGATGGCCGGAGTAGGCATCGTGAGTGCCTCGCAGGGCCCCATTAGTGGGGCGGAGGGGGGCTGTCAAGCAGAGTGTGGCGTTGCGTCCGCCATGGCTGCAGGCGCTATTGTCTATCTGCTGGGCGGTTCTGGCGAAACCGTGTTCGAAGCAGCTTCATTAGCTCTGCAGAGCCACTTAGGCTTGGTCTGTGATCCCATCGCCTCTCTGGTAGAAGTCCCCTGTGTCTCTCGAAACGCCACTTCTGCAGTTACCGCCATTACTGCTGCCAATATGGCAATTGCTGGAATACCAGGTGTTATCCCTTACGATGAAGTAGTAGTAGCTATGAAGAACATTGGCCGGGCGATGCCCGAGTCTTTACGGGAGACCAGCATCGGTGGCTTGGCCGGTACACCTACCGGTAAGAGGCTTTATCGAGAAATGCGTACTAAGTACAGTCTGGATAATTAAAAAACGACCCACCATCAACATGGTGGATCGTTCTTATCAATATGGCGGAACCGACGGGACTCGAACCCGCGATCTCCGGCGTGACAGGCCGGCGTGTTAACCAACTACACCACGGCTCCAGCAAGTGTAATTATACAGGTAATCGTGGAAAAAGACAAGATCTTATTTTCCTTATCTAGAGTCATTGGCCGGTATTGTCCTGGGTTTTTCGTCGGATTTTGATATCTAGCTGTGTTAATCGCTCACAAAGCGGGAGAAAGGAGAATCATCATGCGGCGTATAGCCGAAGTTATCAGTAGAGAAAACGATGCAGTCTGGGTCAAGTTGGATAACCCGTCCAAAGAATGCGGCAACTGCAGAGGGTGTATCAGACTTGACGGCAGCGAAAGGCCAGATGAACTGGTGCTGCAGGTCAGTGACCCCACTGGCACTTATCAACCGGGTGATCGGGTTTTTCTTGAGACTGAGACTCGTGACATGGTCAAAGCCCTGACTGTTCTGTACGGTATTCCATTTGCTTCTCTCTTTGCAGGGTATGGTTTGACCCACCTGGTAGTAGGAGTAGATGCAGTCGCAGGATTGGGGGCCGTGGCGGCGATGCTAGTCGGGGCAGCAGTCTCTCGCCCGTTGGCTCGCAAGATCGCTGATCGTGCAGGAGAACTTCATATCAGCGCGCGTGCTTGCTGAGGATTGCCATGGCACTGGTGGTTCAGAATGTCACGAAGAGGTTTCGCGATGTGACCGCGGTCCACGAGCTCAGTTTCTCAGTTGACCGCGGCGCGATGTTGGGTTTCTTAGGCCCAAACGGAGCTGGCAAGACTACAACCATGCGTGTAATTCTGGGAATCATTACCCCAGACGCTGGCAGCGTGCTTTGGGACGGTGTGCCGCTCACGACATATGGCCCTCGCCTTTTTGGTTATCTGCCAGAAGAAAGAGGCTTGTACCCGAAGATGCGTCTCGATGAACACCTTGTGTTCCTTGGCCGCCTGAATGGCTTAAGTGAAGCCGAAGCTCGAGTTAAGGCCGATCATTGGATAGAACGCTTCCAGTTAGGAGAGTATCGCAAGAAACGCATTGAGGAGCTGTCGAAAGGAAACCAACAGAAAGTGCAGACCATCGGCACTTTACTGCATGAACCAGAGCTCTTAATTCTCGACGAGCCTTTCAGCGGGCTCGACCCCGTCAATAGTGAACTGCTGAAAAACGTACTGCTGGAGCTCAATCAGCAGGGTACAACGGTAATACTGTCCAGTCATCGAATGGACCAGGTCGAAGAACTCTGCGAAGAAATCGTACTGATCCACCGAGGGCACTTGGTCCTAGAAGGGAACCTGCGCGACATCAAGCGTTCCATGGGGCGCAGCGTTCTGCGCATCGCAGTGGAAGGGCGGCGTGATTTTTGGCAGGATATCCCGGGCCTGACTCTCTTGGCCGAACGCCCTGATTATCTTGAGTTTCGTCTCGAACCTGGGCTCGATCCAAATCAGATTCTTGCGCAAGCGGCCGGAGCTGGCCAGGTCATTAGATTTGAGTTGGTCGAACCATCTCTGCATCAGATCTTTGTGGAAAGGGTGGGGGTTGGGGCATGAGAATGATTTTTGTGCTGGCGCGGCGTGATTTCATGTCCCGCGTCAAGAGTGGGCCCTACATCATCACAACCCTTTTGGGCATGCTTGTTTTCATTGGCCTAAGCTTCGCTCCACTCCTGCTTGATTATTTTGCGTCAGCTTTTGACGAGCAGCCGCTGGATTTTATCGTTGTCGACTACTCTGGGGAGTTCTTCCCATTTCTTGCGGAAGTGGTGGCTGAAAATGAGCCGGGCGGGGTGATAGAAGAAATTCAGCCTGGAGGCGAGAGCGAGGCCTTTCAGCGAGTAATAGATGAGGGCAAACTCGGCCTCCTGCTGGTTGATCTGCCCGAAATTGCGTTTGCGGCGCTCGATGGATCAAACTATGTCAGTATAAGTCGTGTAGAGAATATCGTTAACCAAAGCTTGACTCGCCTTAATGCCCAGAAAATGGGGCTCAGCCCCGCTCAGCTGAACGCCCTCTTTGCCAGGGCTGAGCTCCAGGTGCGGGAAATCGGCTCGCAGGATGGGGCGGATGAACGCGATTTCACTACTGGAGCTGTGTTGGCGTATTTCATGATTTTCATGATCTATATGGCGTTAATTCTCTATGGGAACATGGTTGCCTCAGGCGTGGCTGAGGAAAAAAGCTCGCGCATCATGGAAGTGATGATTGCCAAGGTTAAGCCCATGGAGCTTATGTTTGGTAAGATTCTGGGTGTTGGTGCTTTAGGGCTTTTGCAGTTCAGCATCTGGATTGCGACCGTCTTGACGGTCACGGTCCTGCGGAGTGCAATGGGATTGGGCCCAGCTGCGGGCGGCCTAGCTCTATTGAGCGGCGTCCCACCAAGCTTATTAGCCTGGTTTGTCCTCTTCTTTATTCTGGGCTTCTTCTTCTACGCTTCGATTTTTGCTGCTGGTGGCGCAGTGGTTAGCAGAGTAGAAGATGTAAATCAGATCAGCACCCTAGTCATGATGCTGATTATGGCTGGCTTCTTTGCTGCCTTTGTCTCTTTTACAAATCCGAATGGGCAGCTTGCGGTTATCACGTCGTTAGTTCCGTTTACTTCACCCATGGTGATGTTTGCACGATTGATCCTCGCCGATCCACCTGCGGTAGAAATAGCCGCTTCGTTAGTACTCCTACTTGCCGGAGTCTTGGGCGGGGCATGGTTTTCGGGAAAGATCTACCGCATTGGAGTGTTGCTCTATGGCAAGCGGCCCACGGTCAGAGAGATTGCGCGCTACATGCGCGGTTAGTCAGTAAGCTCAGCTTGGTCAGGCTGAGCTTTTTTTGCACCCTTCTGGGGGAACAGCAGGCCAGCCAGTAAGACAGTGAGTGGTATTGCGGTGGCTAGGCCAATACTGCCCACCATGGCGCGCACGATTTCAGAAGCGACCATCTCTAGGTTAATTATGCTTCTGAAGGGAGTGTCATGCGACAAAAACAAGAGCAGCAGGGGCAGGGAGGACCCCACGTAGGCAAAAATAAGGGTGTTGCTCATCGTGACAAGCATATCTTGCCCAACGGCGAGCCCCCTGCGGATAAAAGTGTGCAGATCTGCTGTGGGATCAGCCTCTCTAATCTGCTCCATAGATGAAGCAATACCTACTCCCACGTCTAGGATGGCACCCAGTGCACCGATAATCATCCCGGAAAAGAGCAGGCCTTGGAAGTCAATGTTGGCAGTCGTAAACTGCAGGATTTGGGCCTCATCTGAAGCGAGCCCCGACAAAAAGCTTGCTCGGCCTACAAAAAACGCGAGTAGGCCTGAAATGACTAACCCGCCCACTGACCCTAAGACGGCAACAGCGGTTTTTCGCGACCAGCCGCTCACGAACACCATAAAGAGCAGTGTAAGCAGCGATGACAGTCCAACGGTAATGAACAGAGGGTTAAACCCTCTAAGAATAAGGGGAAGTATAACATATAGTACAGCCGCTCCCATAACAACTAGGGATACAAGCGCTTTGATACCCTTCAATCCACCAATCACGGCCAGAGTGATAACGAACAAGCAGGCAATGAAAGCCAGCGGCCGCTGCCGCGCATAATCGGTGATATAGTAGTTTTCAGCCCCATCTACTTGCTCAAGCTGTAGAACTACACGATCACCGGCTTTGACGGGAATATCATAGAAAGGATGACCTGTCAGGGCATTAGTTACCTCAACTAGGCGGCCCTGATCCGGCCCTTGAGTGATCTCTATCGTTACATATTGGATTCGGATATCACCAGATGCCGACGAGAAGCTTTCCGCCTCTTTGACAAGAGTAACCCTGCCTTCTATCAGCACTGGGCTGTCAGCCGAAACGGGCAGGGGCCCGATGATATTGACAAGTAGGATTGCGGCGATTATCATGAAGATTACCAGATGTCGCATGAGCTACTCTCCCTTCTAGATTGTGTTTCGTGCGTCGTTCGCAGAAGTCCTGCCGTCTAGAAAGCGCGATTTCGTTTGTGAAAGAGGGGTTGACTTTGCAGTCCCTCATGAGTATAATAAAACTTGCGTGGCGGCGTAGCTCAGTTGGTTAGAGCATACGGTTCATACCCGTAGTGTCGCTGGTTCGAATCCAGCCGCCGCTACCATAACTTGCGAGTTTCGAGAAAACCCTGCAGAAAACTGCAGGGTTTATTTTTTTTGTGCTTTTAAATGTGAAATTTGTGAACTGATCGACAAACGAATCGACAGTTATCGCTGCTGCGCTTTGATACTATTACTCTCGAGTGTATTTTGGCAGACTGGAGAGGTGGAGATGGAGCGTTTGCAAACCTTTGTATGGCGAACCCATAGGGGGGTTAGAACGCGCCCCTGGACACTAGTCATTAATCTGCCTCATGGAATCTCGTGGGTGCTTGTTACTGCAGCAGTTTTCCTCGGGTGTGGGACTGTTTTCGGTGAACTCTTGCCCCTTGGAATTGCCTATGCTGCGGCTCTGCGCGCCACTGGTTCGCGGGAGTCCGCGGTGCTGCCGATTTGTGCTGCAGTCTTGGGCACCGTTTTTGCGGTTGGGCTGCCGAATGCCCTCCCTTACGCCGCTGCCTTGGGGCTGATGGGCTTAATCCTGCCCAACGAAGCCCGTATGCGGGAGAAGAAAAAAAACTGGCTGTACGCCGCACTGGTTGCTTTTGGCGTCAAGACCATAATATCATTCCTGTTTAAGCCTGTTCTGGGAGTCTTCTTGATCGGTGTTACAGAAGCGGCCATTGGCGTGCTGGCATATCTCGTGATGTATGCGCTGTTGGAAGGTTGGGCAGAGCAGGACATCGCCTCTCGCGAAACTCTGTGGCTGCTCCTTGCTTTGGCAGTTACGGCTGCAGTCGACGGCCGCATCTTAGGGATTTCTGTTCGCCTGCTCATTTCGCTCAGTCTAATTGCAGGTGCTGCCCGTCTTGGGGGTCTGCCCGTCTCTGCTTTGCTTGGTTCCGGACTGGCATTGGCCGGGCTCCTGTTTGGCGAATCAACTGATTATGTCGTTTTAACCGTACTATGCGCTACTCTTACTGGCGTTCTCAGCGGTTCCTCTTTTGCACTGATCGTGGGGCCTGCACTGGCAGTCCTTCTTTCTAGGGGCGGAAATATAGATGCATACGCTGTTAGACTCGCGGCCGCCTCCCTCGGTTCGGGGGCTGCCGCAGCCCTGATTCCTGCCCGTTTCTTACGCCACTTAGCCCGAATTATACCGGGAACTCCTTTGTTTCGAATGCGTCAGGCTAGCTACACCGAAAGGGTTCGCGAAATCATCAATGAGCGCATGAGCGATCAACTAGTTGTTCTCGAAGAGTTAGCCCATGCACTCGAGGGGTGTGATGAGAACTTGGTGGTTGCGCAGCTGAATGGTTTGGCCGACGTACTGCGTACCATGTCTCAGGAATTTGCACCAGGGATCAGTTTTACCGGCCGATTGGAGGACCAAATCCTGCGGGCTTTCCCTGAAGTGGAGTTTCGTTCTATTACAGCAATTCAAACCTTTGATGGGTATGAGATCACAGGTTATTGCAGGAGGAGATGCTCCAGCGGCAGATTTTGCAGCGAAGTGGCAGGATTATGTACTCGCTTGAATGGCAGTAAATACACCGTGATCAGCCGGAGGTGCACGAGCAAGCAGGACTGTTGTGGCTTTAAGGTGGCTCCCAGCCCTAGATACAGGCTCCTTGTGCAAAGTGCCCATGTGGCCCGCGGTGCCATTTCTGGCGATAACGGAATGGTCTTTGAGCTGTCTAAAGGCAAGATGGCGGTTATCCTCAGCGACGGCATGGGAGTCGGAATGCGGGCACATAATGAAAGCAGGGTCGCAATCAGGCTTCTACAGAGTATGATTACAGCTGGGTACAACGTCGAGGCTGCAATT
>JAAYMS010000181.1 GCA_012521295.1 Bacillota bacterium | reverse complement strand
TGCCTCAAAGGCAGGAGCCAAAGAGGCCTCGGCAAAGCTGTCAACCTCGGCAAACTTAGAGCGCAGGAAAGAGAGAATATCAGCTGCCTGATCTTTCAGAAGAAACTTGGCAACCGCTTTCTCATCATATGCAAAATCGTCTGTGAAGAAGTAGCGAGACATCTCCACCACTTCGCTTACCAATTTGACCCGGCTCTGCATTTCGCTCAGTACTTTTCGGGCTTTTTCCTCTACATCCGCAGTCATTTCCTCAGGTACTAACCCTGCCTGCTGCAGATAGGGCAGCGCACGCTTGTAGAACTCGTCTAAGCTCAACTCCCGGATATAGACGCCGTTCATCCACTGCAGCTTCTGGAAATCAAACACAGCCGCGTTCTTGGATACGCGCTCTAACGAGAACTTCTCAATCAACTCTTCGCGGGAGAAGAGTGTTTGACTGTCATCATATCCCCATCCCAAGAGCGCTAAGTAGTTGACCATGGCATCAGGCAGATAGCCTTCTTCCGCAAACTGCGTAACCGAGGTAGCGCCATGCCGCTTGCTGAGGCGGGTCTTATCTGAGCCAAGAATCATAGGAATATGAGCAAACCTCGGCACTTCAAAACCTAAGGCTTCATATAGCTGAATCTGTTTGGGCGTATTTGGGATATGGTCTTCACCGCGGATAACGTGCGTGATCTCCATCAACGCATCGTCAATGACTACTGCGAAATTGTACGTTGGGACCCCATCCGACTTCATGATCACAAAATCATCGACTTGACTGTTGGGGAACTTGACACTACCGCGGACAATATCAGGGAATTCCAGCTCCCCTTCTTTGACCGACAAGAAACGCAGCACTGGTTTGCGTCCTTCTGCCCGATAAGTTTCCTTCTCGGCTTCGGTAAGTCTCAAGCAGCGGCCATCGTAGTGCATGTCCAGCTTCTGTTCCCTCTGGATCCGGCGTTGTTCATCCAGCTCTTCGGGGGTGCAGAAGCACTCATAGGCCCGCCCCTTTTCTACGAGCTTCTGAGCATATTCCTCATACAGATCAATCCTCTCGGTCTGAAAATAGGGCCCGAAGCTTCCGCCAACTCCAGGGCCTTCGTCCCAATCAAGGCCAAGGAAGCGCATGCCCTCTAATATTCCTTGAACGGACTCATCTGTTGACCGTGCCAAATCAGTATCCTCAATCCGTAGAACGAAACTTCCACCATGCTTCCTGGCAAACAGCCAGTTGTAAAGAGCGGTCCGGGCTCCGCCGACATGCAGAAAACCTGTAGGGCTGGGAGCAAACCGCACCCTCACCTTGCTCATTCCTCTTCCTCCTCAATCCTTCGCGTGGAATTTCACCAGATCCCGAGCCAATTCACGATAGGCAAGCGCCCCCGGGACCTGGGTCTTTGTTTCAAATATAGGAATCCGCTGAGCAGCCGCTTCGGCAAAGCGAATACTGCGGTTAACCACATGTGGGTACAAGTGCAGCTTAGGAAACTCAGTTTTCAGGGTGTTGAGAATCTTCCTAGCGTGCGCCGTACGGCTGTCGAACATAGTGGGCAGAAGGCCTGCCACTTTTAGCTCGCTGTTCAGCTGGCCCCTAACCTTGTTGATCAGTTTCAGGAGAGCACTCGTTCCTCGCACGCTGAGATACTCACACGATACAGGAATGATCACCCGATCGGCAGCAGCTAACGCGTTCAGAGTTAGCAGCCCCAGCGATGGCTGACAATCGATCAAGACAAAATCATATCTCTCACGCACATCATTGATTATCTTCGTGATGCGCCTCTCCCGTGCAGGAGCATTGATTAACTGGAACTCTGCGATGGACAGATCGATGTTCGCCGGTAGTAGATCGATGCCATAGTCATTCTGGAGCACCACATCTGTAACCGGCGTACTGCGAAGCAGGCAGTGGTATACAGTGCGCTCGAGATCCTCTGGTTCGAATCCAGCGCAGAAGGTTAACCCTCCCTGCGGATCCAAATCCACAAGGAGGACTCGCTGTCTGAGTTCAGCCAAAGCCACGCCAAGATTATATGTAGATGTAGTTTTTCCTACTCCACCTTTTTGATTGGCGAGGACATAGACAACTGCCACCGCATATCCCTCCTGAACATCCCCTAAGTAGTTCAACAGTGAACCGTGAAACCCTGCCGCCCATGGTTTGGATTGACAAAACACCCAAACTTCCATAAGCTAAGAATGGCAAGGCGCAATTTTCAGTTATATAGGAGGTTCTCACAGCTGATGTACCGAATTTTCGTAACAAGATCCCTCCCAGGCAATGCACTTGATAAAATAAAAGATCGGTGTAACGTAACCGTTTATCCTCTAGATCGGACCATCACCAAGGATGAACTGATGACATATCTCAAGGAAGCCGACGCAGTTATCTCCATGCTCTCCGACCCCATTGATAAAGAAGTGATCGAAGCTGGGAAAAACCTAAAAGTGATTGCCAACTACGCTGTTGGCTATAACAATATTGATATCGAAGCTGCCACAAAGAGCGGCATTGCGGTTGTAAACACACCAGATGTGCTTACTGAAGCAAGCGCAGACTTAGCGTGGGCGCTGCTCTTGGCAGTCAGCCGAAGAGTAGTTGAAGGAGACACTATGACCAGGGCCGGGAAGTTCCGTGGCTGGGCTCCTGAACTACTGCTTGGCGTGCCCGTGTATGGGCAGACGTTGGGTATTATTGGCGCAGGAAGAATTGGCCAGGCTGTCGCCAGACGGGCTAAAGGCTTCGGCATGCGGGTTCTTTATCACAACCGCAAGCGGCTGCCTGAAGCGATTGAAAACGACCTTGGCATGAGTTATGCGGCTCTGGATGACCTCTTGGCAGAGTCAGACTTCGTTTCGCTGCACTGCCCGCTGACTCCCGAGACCAAGCACCTGATTGGCCCGAGGGAGCTCGGACTAATGAAACAGACCGCAGTGCTGATCAACACTGCTCGTGGGCCAGTAGTCGATGAAGAGGCTCTCTTACAGGCTCTACGCAAGAAGACAATCTTTGGTGCTGGGCTCGACGTCTATGAAAAGGAACCTTTGTTGACACCAGGGCTTGCGGACTTACCAAATGTCGTCCTCACGCCTCACATTGGCAGTGCAGACACCCGCACTCGGCTAGCTATGGTCGATATGGTCCTGAACGACATTATTGCGGTGCTGAACAATGAGCGGCCGCAGAATCTTGTGAATCCTGAAGTCTGGGGAAGGAGATAAGGACATGCGCAAGAGGCTGGTGCGTTCCCGTGATCGGAAAATTGCAGGAGTTTGCGGGGGCATCGCAGACTACCTCGGAATTGATCCAACCGTTATCCGCCTCATCTGGCTGATTGCACTTCTGATCTATGGCACAGGTGCGTTTCTCTATTTAGTCTGTTGGGTTGTCATTCCAGAACACTAAGGGAATCACTACTAAAGGCTCCGGACATCTTATCAGATGAAAGGAGCCTTTGCATATGAGTACACTGACAATCCGACCTAATCGGCTGCACGAAGCCGATTCTCCCTATTTGCTTCAGCATGCTGACAACCCTGTCCACTGGTTCATGTGGGGCGAAGAGGCTCTGCAAAAGGCACGAGAACTTGATCGCCCGATCTTTCTCAGCATCGGCTACAGTACCTGTCACTGGTGCCACGTGATGGCCCACGAATCATTCGAGGATGATGAGATCGCGGACATACTCAACAAGAGATATATCCCGATCAAGGTTGATCGCGAAGAACGCCCGGATATCGACATGATATACGTTAACGCGTGTTTGGCTGCTACCGGCAGTGCCGGGTGGCCGTTAACCGCCATCTGCACCCCGGAAGGAAGGCCTTTTTTCTTAGGAACCTACTTCCCTCCGAGGCGCAAGCGCGGCATGCCTGGCCTGCTGGAAATCCTTACAACAATCTCTGAACACTGGAAAAAGAGCCGTTCTCAAGCAGAAACGGCTGCACTTGACATTATGGCCGCTGCTCAACCACGGATTAACCTGACGAGCGAAGACCCGTCGCTCTCACACCTAATTCAGAGAGCGATTGATGGGCTTAAGGCAGCCTTCGATCCCGAGTACGGCGGCTTTGGACACGCGCCTAAGTTCCCCACACCTACCAATTTACTTTTTCTAATGCGGCAGTGGGAAAAGACGCGCGACCAAGAACTGCGCCGCATGATCGAAACCACTCTCACATGTATGTATAGAGGCGGGATATTTGATCACATCGGCTATGGTTTTCACAGGTATGCCACCGACCGGCAGTGGCTGATACCTCACTTTGAGAAGATGCTGTATGATAACGCTCTCCTGGCTCTGGCGTACATCGAGGCCTTTCAGGCTTTTGGAGAGCCGTTGTACCGCAGCATCGCCCAGAAGATATTTCGCTACATCCTGCGCGATATGCAGCATCCGGACGGTGGGTTCTACGCTGCCGAAGATGCAGACTCTGAAGGAGAAGAAGGACGATTCTATCTCTGGACGAAGGGCGAAATACTACATGCCCTCCCCAGCCCCATAGGGGAGCAATTCTGTCAGGTTTACGACATTACTGAGGAGGGCAACTTCTCCGGAGGAAGCATTCCAAACCTCGTTAAAGCATCTCGTGAGCAAGTGCAGGATTTTGCCGAGATGCAGCCCTGGCTGGAAGAACTGCAGCGCCGGCGCACTTATCGAGAACGGCCAAGCCTAGACGATAAAATTATTACGTTTTGGAACGGCCTCATGGTCGCCGCGCTCGCACGTGGTTACCGCGTCTTTGGGGATCAAAACCTCCTACAGGCTGCACGGGCAGCAGTCCAGTTCATTCTTGAGAACCTCGTCGATGGCGAGGGCAGGCTCTATGCCACATTCCGAAAGAGGCGAGGCGTTCATGGTTTCTTGGACGACTATGCCTTCTTATCGTTTGGCCTGTTAGAGCTTTACGAAGCTTGTCAGGACGACCAATACCTAGAACTTGCAGAACACTTTATGGCGGATCTGATTGAGCTCTTTGAAGACAAGAATGGGGCCGGCTTATTCTTCACCAGCCCACATATCAATGATCTGCCAATTCGCCCCAAGAGCTTCGAAGACGGGGCACTGCCATCAGGCACTGCCATTGCTATCTACAACATAGTAAAACTTGCGTCACACCGGCCCGATATCACCTGGGAAAATGCACTCTCCCGGTTGACCCGCGCCAGTGTTCCCTCTGCTGAAGGCGAACCATGGCACTACCCTGCCCTGCTTATGGCTCTCGCCTCGGCTCACGAACGCCCCATGGAAATCACCTTTGTCGGCGACTTAGAAAGCGATGTCTTCGCCGACCTGTGGGCAGCTGTGAACAGTCACTATCTACCTGATGCTGTCGTGAAGTTCGAACCAGGGCCATCAAACGGGCAGTGCTCGGTACAGGTATGTCTAAACCAGCGCTGCCTGACCCCAACGTCAAATCCCGACCATCTACTTGAGATTCTGGATACAAAAAAAGCCAGCGTTTAGCTGGCTTCTTCCTTCGATATGGCTCCCCGGGTTGGACTCGAACCAACAACCCTTCGGTTAACAGCCGAATGCTCTGCCATTGAGCTACCGGGGAACGAACACTAACCATACTTTAGCACAGGGTTTATTCCAAGTCAAGCCCTTTTTTGCATTTGTCACCAATGCAATTCTCCTCTCATATCCTGTTATGAGCCGCAGGACTGCGGTATTTGCAAGGAAAAGGAGGATTGTATCTTGGAGAAGCCTGACAAAAGACTTGAACAACAGCAGCCCTGTGGGAACTGCGAGTCCTATACTCTTCAAGAAGGCGAAAACTTCTACTCAGTAGCCGAGAAATACTCGTTGACCTATGATCAGCTCGCCGCACTCAACGCCCACCTAGAAGACCCCACAGTGGTTGGCCCTGGCGATGTTCTGAAAGTACCCGCACCAGAAGTTGAAGAGGTCGCGGAGGTTCAAGCTGAGGCACAGCAAGCTGTTGTCTGTCCACCGGGAACCTTTAGGTATACGGTCCAGCCCGGCGATTCGATGTTCCTCATCGCCCGGAGATTTGGTGTATCCCTAGATGCACTCATCGCCGCTAATCCACAGATTCAGAATCCAGCTCTCATCTTCCCAGGCCAGATTGTCTGCGTGCCGACGAGTCCGGCGCCACCACCGCCAGTCTGCCCACCTGGTACCTTTAGGTATACTGTCCGGCCTGGCGATTCGATGTTCCTGATTGCCCAGAGATTTGGAGTCTCACTGAATGCGCTCATCGCAGCGAACCCACAGATCAGCAATCCGAGCCTGATCTTCCCTGGACAGGTGATCTGCGTCCCAAGCGCACCACCGACAACGTGCCCACCAGGAACTTTCCGCTACACGGTTCAACCTGGTGACACCATGTTTACTATCGCCCAAAGATTTGGTGTATCATTGAACGCCTTAATAGCGGCTAACCCACAGATCCCTAACCCGAATAGAATCACGCCTGGGCAGATTATCTGCGTACCAACCCGGTAAAAATTGAGTGTGAAGCCTGCACTTCTTGGCAATACTAAGCCAAGGAGGTGCAGGTTTCATGCTAAAAGCCGAAGTTTCAGTCTATCCATCAGATGAATCAGGTCAGGAAGCTCACCCACTGCAGCGGTTCATGAACGAGATGGGCCTAGATTACGATTTTCGACAAGAGCCACCCTCTATCAATACTAGTCTGTCCGGCAGTTCACGGCAAGTATTCAGCACAGTCCAGGAAATATTCGAGTCAAGCGCACAACGGGATGAAGACGTGGTAATGGTTGTTACCTTCTATCAAATAAGTACGCAAAAAAATTGATGAAATACATTGTTAAAGTCTTGACGAATTCTCACCTCCGTGGTAATCTGAAATTGGGCCACTTAGTGAAAAAACCCACGATTGCAACGTCATGAACGGAGGTAGAGAAATGAAAAGACTTAGTTTTGTGTTAGCTCTGGTTCTTCTACTCTCACTGAGCGTTGGAGCATTCGCGGGAAACTGGATCGATGGCACATACGAAGGTTATTCAGATGCAGGTGCACGGAGCTTCCAGTATGCTAAGGTCTATATTGAAAATGGTGAAATCGTAGCTGTTACTCTGCGGGAGTTCACCGACAAGTATCTCGAGAAAGATCCTAATAACTACAACTGGCCACAGTTTGGTGAGGCCCTCCGCACTCTCGGTGCAAGATTCGTTGAGGCCCAAGGCACCGATGTGGATATCGTTACCGGAGCTACCGGCAGCAGCACAGGCTGGATTCAAGCTGTTGAGCGTGCACTCGTCAAGGCAAGCCCTGACAAACCCAGCAACAAGTACTTTGATGGAACTTTCATGGGACGTTCTCACTATGATGGCAACCGTGGCTACTACAAGGTAGTATGGGTCACCATCGAAAACGATAAGATCGTTGACTACAAAGTACAGCGGGTTCTTCCTGACGGAACCATCCAAGATCCTGCTGAATACAACTGGCCGCTCGAACAAGCTCGCGAGGCTTACAAGAAGGCCGCAATGGAAAGCACTCCTGGATTTGTTGACACAATCAGCGGTGCGACCGGTTTGACTTATATGTCCAATATCGCTGTTCGGGATGCCCTCGACGCAGCGTCCATTCAATAAGAAGCTCGCTTACAACGATTAGGCCCAAAAAAAGCACCCCCAGCGGGTGCTTTTTTTATGCAAAGAAAACTGCCAAAATAACTGCAAGAAGAAGCGAAGGAAGCAGGTTCCCTGCCCTTATCTTGGACGCTCCAACCATGTTCAGCCCCAGAGCAAACACCAGAAGCCCTCCTGTTGAACTGAGTTCAGCCAACACAGCCTGGTTGAGTAATGGTGCCACGAGCTGCGCCAGCAAAGCGATACTCGCCTGGTATAGAAATACCGGGACTGCAGAAAAGGCTACACCTATCCCAAAGGCAGCAGTGAAAAATACAGAGGTCAGCCCGTCTAAGATTGACTTAGCATATAACACTTGGTGATCACCATAAAGACCGCTGTTCAGTGATCCGATCACAGCCATAGCTCCCACCCCAAAGACCAAGGTTGCCGTCATAAAACCACTGCTGAAACTGCTGTTGGTGTGACCGAATGTCCTTCCTAGCTTAACTCCAAGCCTCTCCATGCGGCCTTCCACATTAATTACCGCTCCCAGTGCCCCGCCCACCGCTAGTGAGGCTATGGGGATAAGAAGCTGCCTGCTCTCTAAACCCATATCAAGGCCAATAAGACACACGGCAAGACCCAGCCCTTGAGTTACAGTGCTTTTCACGTTATCTGATACCCTAACAAGCCGTCCAAGCATGCTTCCGAGTAGAATAGCAAAGGTGTTTGCAATGACTCCAGCTAAGACCAAACTGCATTCCTCCCAACAAATGCCAAACCCCCTTTCAGCATAACGGACAGCTGTCGTCCAAACAATATAAGGGAACAAAAAAAGGGGGTCATTTCGTGTCCAACTATTATGTAGTAAACCAGATTAAGCAAATCCTGCAGCAGATGGAACAAAGCGAAACCCGCAATGCTCAGCTCCTCCAACAGCTGCAGCAGGCCGAACAGCAGGCGGTACAACAGACCCGCCAACTCCAACAGCTGATTAACCAAATCGACACCAATCTTCCTGTCGGCCAGACCATGCAGAGCGGCTATGGATATCAAAACGTTCCTCAGTTTTCAGAAGGGACGACCAGTTTCTTCGGCAGCTACAGCCAGCCAAAGGAGTTTGGCCAACAGGGCTTTGAGTACAGCGGTACACAGTTCTAGCAGCAGACAGATCAAGGGAGATGTGAGGTACTATTCGGCACCGCCTCACATCTCCCTTCTTTATGCTACAGACCCATGATATTAAACCCAGTATCGACGAAAATCGTTTCTCCTGTTATACCACTAGCTAAGTCGCTGACCAAAAACACCGCCGTATCGCCCACTTCCCGACTCTCCACATTCCGCCTTAGGGGTGCTTTTTCTGAGTGATAGTCGAGAATATCTACAAACCCCGACACTCCTCGTGCGGCTAAAGTATTGATAGGGCCAGCAGAAATCGCATTGACCCGCACCTGTTCTGGCCCAAGATCACTTGCCAGATAGCGAACACTAGCCTCAAGTGCGGCCTTGGCCACACCCATCACATTGTAATTCGGGATCACCTTATCGGCACCGTAGTAAGTGAGTGTAACGATCCCTGCCCCTGGATTCAGTAGGCCTCGAAATGCCCTAGACAGAGCCACTAAGGAATAGGCACTGATATCGAGTGCGGTGGAAAAGGCCTCCCGGCTGGTATCAATGTAAGGCCGCTCCAAAGCTTCACGGGGAGCAAACGCTAGAGCATGCACCAAACCGTCAAGTTTACCGGCTGCCGCTTGAACGATATCCACTGCAGCTTCGATCTGGGCGTCATTAGTCACGTCACACTCTACGAGTGCCAAAGGGGGGCGGCTCAACTCGGGAATCAAAGACTCAACCTTCCCTCGTGCGCGCTCGTTCTGGAATCCTAGAACTAGCTCAGCTCCCTGCCGATCCATTGCCTGCGCTATTGCCCACGCAATGCTGTATTTGTTTGCGATATTGAAGATGGCAATGCGTTTGTCTTGGAGAACCATACGAACACCTCAATTCTTGCAAGGTTATTCTGTATGATTACCCAAACGTAGAAACTAATCCTGCACACCACGCCTGCCCTTTGGTACTAAAAAAGGTGCGCCGGGTCATATCTCAGCCGCACCACGAAAGACTTCGCTAGTCTCTCTGCTCTCTTTCATTTAAGCGGAATGACAGTCGGAGCAGACTATCTGTCAAATGCATGTGTTCAATGATTACATCTTCAGGGACATGCAGATGCACCGGTGAAAAGTTCCAAATACTGCGCACGCCACATCTCACGAAGATGTCGCAGATGCTCTGACTCACATCTCCTGGAGTAGCGATAATACCGATATCCGTGGGGTGTTCCTTCAGATAGTTTTCCAGGTTGTCCACGTGTTGAATGATACAGCATGCGTGATAATTCCCTACCAGGTGTTCATCTATGTCAAATATAGCCCTGATTTCAAAGCCCCGCTTGCGGAAATTCTCATAACTCGCCAGCGCCTTCCCCAAGTTACCTGCCCCAACCAAGACCATGGCATACGTGCGATCCAGCCCTAGAATACGGCTGACGTGATGCAGCAGTTCATTCACATCGTATCCATATCCTTGTTGACCAAAGGAGCCAAAGTAGCTCAAATCCGAACGAATCTGGGCAGCTGTGAAATTCAGCGCTTCTCCCAACTGAGCCGACGATACCCTACTTACACCCTTGTTCCGCAGAGTAGTTAGATATCGCAAATAGATCGGCAGCCGAGTCACCACACCTGTCGGAATCCCTTTGTCTTTCTTACGTTCTCTGGAAGACATTCGGCTTCCTCCTCAATATAGACTGTCTCATCCTCGCAGTTCTCTTCGACACGGCTGACCTTGTCTCCTTTTTCACAATAGCGGTTTTTGCTAATTTATTATCATTCTATAACAATCGGACTGCTTTCTATGACTTTAGTTTCGCCTACCAAGTCGCGTACAATCACCTCAGCCTGATATGAAGTGCGTGGGGCCCACCATGGTACATCAACCCAGATGTAGAACCACACCCTATCAGGTGGCTCGGCAGGACTGTGCAAGGTATACTCCACCAGGTTTTCCTGTGAGTACAGTTTAAGGCCATTGTTGGAACGCAGCACAACATCGACACGCAGGTCAACAATGGGCCCTACGCCGCTTTTGCCCACTGAGAACCCCTCGACCTCCAAGTAAGCATAGGCACGTGAGTTGCGAGAAAAAACTCCCGTCGGGTTGGGGTCGTAGTCCCGCTCGCCCCTTACCTCATGGGCCCATTCTGCCGTGACAAAGCGTATCTGGTTCTGCATCTCGTCGGCAGGGGCCTCCTGTGCTGCCCCGTGGAGAGACAATAGACACAGCACGAACACTAGAACAGCTGTTACTATCCTACGCACCATACCACAACCCCCTTTAGTGATTACTTGACTAGGAAAATCCTCTGACTTATGTCATAATTGTAGTGGAGAGGGTGATTCAATGTTCAAAGGACTGCAAAAGGGCAAATGGAGCCGCCCTACCGATAAATCAGCGGTTTATATTGAGATAGCCCCTGGCGAAAAATGGGGAATTCGGGTGACCCTCATTGATGACTATGCCAAGGTAGAAGCGATAGATAGCCCAAACAAAGCAACATATAAAGCACCAGACCGCTACTGCACCGTTATCAAACCACCCACCCTTTGGGAGAAGCTGCGCGGCATCACCTTTGAAGACAAGCTGATGGCAGCTGTGGACGAAAAGCGCAGAGTAGCAGCCGAGGAAAACTCTCGATCAAGGAGTTCTCTCTTGGACTGAGATGTTCCTGTCTGGCCAAACTGCGCCATAGAAGGAAAAGCTTTACTCAATCACGAACTATCTAGATACATGCATCTAGGTTACTTGGGAGGATTTCTATTTTGAAGTTCTTAGTCGTTGGCGACACCGTCGACCCCCTTCTGTATGATCATTTCCGGAGGGAACGTTTTCCTGACAACATCAGTGCAATACTATCGGTCGGTGATCTGCCCGCCTGGTATCTCAGCTATTTGATGTCGGTGTTCAATGCACCGCTGTATTATGTTAGGGGCAATCACGACCATTCTTATGATTCAAATCCCCCTGAAGGGGGCGAAGATATTCACGGTAAGGTTGTCAATTTTAAGGGCTTAACCATCATCGGCTTTGAAGGTTCGATGTTCTATCACTCCCCCAATGCCGTTCAATATACCGAGCGGGAGATGTGGTGGACCTGGACAAAGATGCGTTGGCGGTTCATGTTCGGCCGTAAAATCGATATTGTACTCACTCATGCCCCTCCCTTTGGCATCCACGATGCCGATGACCAATGCCATAGAGGGTTTTTGACATTCTCCAAAATTATCCACAAATACAGACCTAGGTACTTTATCCACGGCCATACTCATCTCAACTATGGATTAAAGCAAAAACGCGTCGATATTGTAAATGGTACCACGGTGATCAACGGATACGGGTTCTATATCCTGGACCTTGATGAATAGCACTGTGGTTAGGAGCGTGATCAGTTTTGGTCTTTCGAGGTCATGCCGAATCCTTTGCTGCCCGCAAAGAAAAGCATCAACTAACCGACGCCGTTGACCTCGGTCTGCGTATTGTTCCCGTGAACAATATCGTTGGATCAGTTAACCGGTGGCAGGACTTTGATGCCAAATTTCGTATTCGCAATCGCACTACCTATCAGCGCTATCAGCGGATTAAGCAGGCGGTAGAGCGTGGAGAGATTCTCCCTCCTGTCCAGCTGTATAAGGTGGGTGACAAATACTATGTGGTGGATGGCAACCACCGCGTTGCGGTGGCCAAGGAGGTCGGGCAGGTATATATTGACGCTTATGTGACTGAGTTCTTGCCATCGGCGGACACTAAAGAACATCTTCTCTGGCGCGAACGATCACTCTTCCAGCGGCAGACAGGCCTCCTTGATATCGAGTTGACCGAATTAGGTTCATATGAGAAACTGCTTGCCCAAATTCGAGATTTCCAGGCAGAAGAGTCAGAACGGCTCAACATGGACCTGACACTCGAACGAGCCGCCAGCAGTTGGCATGAGGAGATTTATCGGCCAGTTGTAGAATTGATCCGCAAACAGAGGCTCTTGGACGACTTCCCTAACCGAACAGAGGCTGATCTGTTCCTATATGCTTCGTACCACAAGATTGCTAAGAGTAGGCTGACTAACCAAAACGTGTCGTACCGCGAAGCTCTGGCGGATTTCCAAGTTGAACAGCAAAAATCCTTCGCCGAACAGCTAAGAGACCTAATTACCGGATTGTTCACTCCTTCAGTTGAAGACGACCCACACTGTCCGCATAAGGAGAATCTCCTTATCATGGACGAAGATGGATTGGTCCATGTGGCACCGAGCTGTCCTGGATGCAGACGATGCACCCATGATCATGACATAACAATCCAGGACGAGGATTCACCGCTTATCTAGTCTTCAGAGTAATATCAATAAAGGCTGTTCCAGATTTGGAACAGCCTGTTCTTTTGAGGTGACAAATATGACAGAGATTCTTAGGATCCTTGAACAGATGTATCCTAATCCCAAAACGGCCCTGAATCATGACTCGCCGTTCCAGCTCTTAGTTGCCACCATTCTTTCCGCCCAGTGTACTGATGAGCGGGTAAACATGATTACACCGCAGCTCTTCGCAGCCTATCCGGACGCCTATGCACTCGCCGACGCAACTCCTGATCAGGTCGCTGAACTGATTAAGACTGCTGGACTGTGGCAGGCCAAGTCGAAAAACCTAGTAGCTGCGGCCAAGATACTTGTGGAAAAACACGGCGGCGAGGTGCCCAGCACACGCGAAGAACTAGAGCAGTTGCCTGGGGTCGGGCGCAAAACTGCAAATGTGGTACTGGCTAACGCGTTCAATATCCCAGCCATTGCCGTCGACACTCATGTCTTTCGAGTGGCCAACCGCCTCGGGCTCGCCCAAGGCACCACTCCCCTGGCCGTGGAAAAACAGCTCATGGAAGTGATACCTCAGGAGAAGTGGCGCGATGCCCACCACTGGCTGATCTACCACGGCAGACAGATCTGCCATGCTCGCAAACCAAACTGCGAGGAATGTCCCCTTAAAGATCACTGCCAATACTATCAAGAACTAAGAACGGACAGCCAGAAAGACGACTAGGATTAGACCCGCGACCACGACAGTTCTTATGATATCCCCGACCCGCGTCTGCTTAGCTACTGCTTGACGGCTGATTCCGTCTTCTATTACATGCACTGCAGTCCTATAGACGGGGCCATAAAACAGGTACTCCACGCTAAGCCACTTAGGCACCCTAATCCTGTCACCGAATTTCCAAAGCAGGAGTAGAACAACAGCTGCGATCGTATACGACACCAGTGCGCCGCTCATCTCATGCATGGTCCAATAAGGCACATGGGTCAAATGAGCCACAGATTCAGCACTGAAAGGCAGAGCTTCTGCTGCAGGCAGGCCAAGAAGATTTACCACCCTCTGAGCCTGGGTACCGATGGTCAGAATCACGAGTGAGTAAAACCCGAATACCAGCTTATGCCGTACGCTAATGTCCTGCACTCCATCCCAGTTCTGACGGGGGCTTCCTAAGAAAGTCTTCATCCAGATCTTAGTGATGTAAGCGGCCGTTAAGCCTCCGGTAATCACAAAGATCCGCTCGAGCCAGAGTAATACCGGCCATCCGTAGAGATGATAAGCCTCGAGAATTGCCTCGTGGATTAAGGTCTTGCTCACATATCCGCTGAAGCCGGGCACTCCAGTAATCGCTCCGGCAGCAACTAAGAAGAAACCGAAGGCCCATGGCATCTTGGACCGCAATCCCCCAAGTTTATTCAAATTGAGCTCTCCTGTATGAAGCACAACTGCTCCCGCCAAGAGGAACAAGAATGACTTGAAAAAAGCATGGTTGACAGCATGGAGCCAAGAACCTGCTAGGGCAGCCGCACCGTTGGAGCCAAGAAAAACGCCAGTGCCTAGGCCAAAGAGAATATACCCCATCTGGCTGATGCTTGAATAGGCCAGGATTTTCTTCATGGAGTTGTTGATAATCCCCATCAAAGCACCCACAAACATGGTGATCGCACCAATCCAGATGAACAGGTAGCCAAATGTCTGCTGATAGCTAAACAGGCTGCTTCCCTCTGGGGCTGTAAAGATCACATAGAGGAAACGGAACAATCCGTACGCACCTGTCTTTATCATCAGTGCTGACAGGAGAGCCGAAGCGGGCGCTGGTGCTACCGGGTGAGCCCGCGGCAGCCAGATATGCAGGGGAATCATGCCAGCCTTTACTCCGAATCCACCGATGACCAACAGAAGAACCAGCCAAGGAGATATGCCCTGCTCAGTTAGGGCCTGCAGCATTGGTTCAAACCTTGTGTGTCCAGACGCAAACTGCAGAATAAAGATAGCAGCGAGTAGAATCAATCCGCCGACAAGGCTCATGTAGAGGTAGACGTTCCCCGCTGACATTGACTCCCGCTCCTGCTCATGAATAACAAGCAGATAGGCGGCAAAAGTCATCATTTCGAAAAACAGAAAAAGCGTAAACAGATCGCCAGCTACAAACACACCTAGAGTAGAACCCAAAGTGAATATGGAACTGGCAAAAAACCTAGTCTGGCTGTGCTCGTGTTCCATGTATTCTCGGGCAAAGATTGTGGCCAAGAACCACACTGCTGCAACAACCACGGAGAAAAACGCCCCGATGAAATCAACTCGCCAGTTCAGGCTTAGGCCCAGCGAACCTGGCAAACCACAAGTCAGTATGCCATGCTGTCTCACAAGCAAGAACTGCCACCAGGTAAGAGTCAGGGTGATGAATGAAATCAACCCGGTAAGGCCAGCCGGAACGGTATCTCCGCGACGGACAGTATAAGAGACCACAGCAGACCCTACAAGTGGGACAACCGCAACGATTATTGGAAGATTATTAATCCATCCAGCCACTTAGAACGTACCTCCCATCAAGAACTGCTGCACCGCCGGGCGAATAAACTCTACCGGAATATGAGCCGCCAAACCCAAACCTACACATGCAACAGCTAACAAGACCATAGCGACCTTTGCGCTTACAGGAAGCTCCATGTGCTGCTCGATGTTGCTCCCCGGCCGGAAGAAGGCGGCAATAACAATAGGCAGATAATAAAGTGCGTTTAGTACACTACTGATTAGCAAGACAACAACGAAAACAGGCATGCCTGCTTCAAGCGCCCCAAGGCCCAAATACCACTTGGACACAAAACCACTCAGCGGCGGTACACCAATCATGGAGAGCGCCCCTACGGTAAAGACAGCCATTGGCAGCGGGAACCTCCGACCCACTCCAGCAAAATCGGCGATTCTCCGCCTACCTGTAAGCTTCATAATCGATCCAGCGGCTAAGACCAGCATCCCTTTTACCACAGCATGGTTTAGAATGTGATACACCGCACCAATCAGCGATTTTTCTGCCATAAGGCCCAAGCCGAGGAATATATAACCTACCTGGGCTACAGTCGAATAGGCCAGCATTCGCTTGATATCTGTCTGTCGTAGGGCCATCACAGAACCACCGAGAATGGCGAGGCCTGACATGAGGAGCAAGATCTCCTGCAGAGGCAGCGCCTGAATAAACTCCATCGGTAGCACATAGCCCATAAACCTTATTATGAAGACGATACCCGACTTAACCAGCAGTCCAGAAATGACTACACTTGATGGAGTGGCGGAAGAGCCATGGGCATCAGGAAGCCAGGTATGCAGTGGAAAGAGCGCAGACTTTACTGCTAGCCCCGCCACGACAAGCGCTGCGAAGGCTCGCATACTGGTCGAATGAAGTGCAACAGCGTTCGGCATAGCCTTGCCAAGTTTCAGCAAATTTGACTGGCCAGTAAGCCTATAAATACCTATCAGCCCGGTCAGAAGCAGAACCGAACCACAGAGATTTAGAACGAGATACTTGGCCGATGCCTGCCGAGCGGACGCATCACCTTTTGCGGCAACTAAGTATGCAGCTGTCAACATGACCACTTCAAGGCAGAGATACATACCAAGCAGATCGGATACAGTGGCCGTTCCCATAAGCCCAGCTAGGAGGAGAAAGAAAACAGAGTAGTAGTGAGAAGCACTATTCTCATTGATCTCCTTCTCAAGCAATTGACTGGCAAACAAAGAAACGGCAAAGGCGACCCCTGAAAAGGCCAGAAGCAGGAGGGCGCCGATGCGGTCAACCTGAAGGGCCAGCCCCGCAGATTGAACGAATCCGCCCTGCAGCTCGGTCAGCGCTGCCAGCCTAACAGACAAGAGAAACATCAATCCTGTAACTCCGACTGAAATTGCCCGAGATACCGCTATGCGCTGCTGCCCGAGGAGTATCAGAAGCACGGACCCTGCAGCAGGTACAGCAAGCACTGCCTGAATCAACTCAAATGCGTCCATCAATAAAGCCCCCTCCAAAATATGACAAAACACAAAAAAGACCATGAGCAGGTACTCTATATCTTGTGTCCCGCATCACAATCCTTTTTTCGCAAGGCCACTG
>JAAYMS010000180.1 GCA_012521295.1 Bacillota bacterium | reverse complement strand
GTTTGCTCACCCCTCGAATCAGTTACCAACCCAATTCGAGTGGGTGAGCTTTTTTCTTCCTTCACTTGGCCATTTTGTGGGGATTTTTCGTGGCCATTTATGTCCATTTTAAACTGGCCACTAACACAAATAAGCGGGTAGCTCAGAATAGCGTTTCTTACCCAGGTAATGAATGTTATGGTTTTCAGGTCGTTCAATATTATCGGCGATAGGACCCACTATAACAAAGGAATACTGCGGCCGACGTGTAGCCAAGTATGCGATGAGTTCAGTATCGACCCATCCATGTAAGGCGCCCATAAAGAAAACCCGTGGTTCGGGAATATCCCTGTACTCGATGGGAGGAGGCGCTTCTAAACGATAGTCCTCAGCTGTTACTCCATTCGGCAGATAGGCGATTTTGTCGCTGTAACGTTGCATCTTCACAAACAGTTTTTTAGCGGAGACTATGACCAAGTCAGCAATCGACGCTAGTTTCCTCTCTTTGTGCACGACTATAGATTTCCCTACGCCTAAATCGCGAACAAACTCTTCCCAATCATCAAGGCAATCATAAACAAGCATAAACCGACTCTCAATCTTTTCAACATGGTCAAGCCAATCAGGATACGTGGCAATGAATACTAAGTCACCATGCCCGAACTCGCGTTGAATGGCTTGCAATAGGTACTCTAAAGAATCGGATCTGTGACGAGCTACGGGGATTCCATCAAATACCAGCAAATTTGCATTGACAGTTCTTGCGTAGGAGACATCTACAGAGCCGCCAGCAGCAAATTCACGCAAGGCGTGATCAATCGATCCTTGTGCATCTTCGTCCATATCATTGGGACCATACAGATTTATGTATATCGTCTTATATCCAAGTCGAGAAAAATAGTCTACAAAGTGTTGAGGTCTCTGCCTTATGCCGCTATATGGTACAGCCGTTAAAACCGCAAAACCCGTCATGGCCACACCTCCCGCCAACGAATAAACTGGCTAAACACTAATCACTCATACGCTTTAAAGCCGTGGAGGCATCACTAAGATGCCTCCACGGCTTCTCACTATTCCCTTCGTGAAGTTCGATCTTACCCAAGCAATTGCAGTACAGACTGAGGAGCCATATTTGCCTGTGCCAACATCGCGGTTGCAGCTTGTTGTAAAATGTTGTTCTTTGTATATTCCATGATTTCTTGAGCCATGTCGACATCGCGAATTCTGGACTCTGCAGCCTGGAGGTTTTCCGCAGCATTATTCAAGTTAGCGATGGTATGCTCCAACCGGTTCTGCCAGGCCCCAAGCTTTGAACGTCCTTCGGACACATCTTGAATAGCTTGTTCAATAGAGTCAACCGCGTCCTGGGCAGCATCAGTATCGGATACATCGAGACCGTTAAGATCCGTCCCTACTATCTCGGTGAGGTTTATCCCCTTTTGCTGGAAATTTAAGGTCATAATTTCGCCACTATTTGCGCCTACAAGGAGCGTTATACTCTCCGTGGTTCCATCCAGCAAATTTTGGGTATTGAACTGTGTAGTATCTTTGATTCGCCCAAGCTCCTCTAGTAACTCATCCAGTTCATTCTGAATGGCTTGACGGTCTTCCACTACATTAGTGTCATTGGCCGCTTGAACCGCCAATTCACGCATGCGTTGAAGAATTGCATGGGCTTCCTGCAGAGACCCTTCCGCAGTCTGAATCAGCGAAATACCGTCCTGAGCGTTCTTGGCCGCCATTTTCAAACCGCGGATCTGACCCCTCATCTTCTCACTGATTGAAAGCCCGGCTGCGTCATCACCAGCACGGTTGATGCGGAAGCCAGAGGACAGCTTCTCCATAGACTTGCTACTGTTGGTCTGGTTGATAGCCAACTGCCTGTGAGCGTTCAACGCCATGATGTTGTTGTTGATTCTCATTTACATACCTCCTTGTTGAACTTAAACTCTCTCTTCGGGAACATCCGTATTCCCTTCTACACTGCGGC
>JAAYMS010000032.1 GCA_012521295.1 Bacillota bacterium | reverse complement strand
TTGTTCCAGAATTTTCGCGCGGGCAAAGTTGCCTGGATCAGCAGCCTGAGCACAACAGTCTTGAGGGATTTTCTTGTTCAGGCCTGCGGGTGCTCTCAGGACTGGACTATGGAAGCATTCGCTCGGTTTGCTATAGAGGATATCCGTAAGCAGGTGGGCAGCGGGCGAGCTATCTGTGGCCTTAGTGGCGGTATTGATTCATCGGTGGCTGCCGTTTTGATGCAGAAGGCTATCGGCGATCGTTTGACCTGCATTTACGTTGATCATGGCTTTATGCGGAAAGGCGAGACCGAACAGGTGCTCAATACATTCCGCAAAGGGTATGATATAGATCTCGTACACGTTGATGCCCGGGAACGGTTCTTGTCTAAACTGAAGGGTGTATCGGATCCTGAAGAGAAGCGCAAGATCATTGGGCATGAGTTTGTACGTGTGTTTGAGGAAGAAGCACGCAAAATAGGGGATGCGAAATACCTGGTTCAGGGAACGCTTTATACAGATGTGATCGAAAGCGGTACAAAACAGGCGGCTGTGATTAAGTCACACCACAACGTAGGCGGGCTGCCGGAAGACCTGAATCTTGAGCTGGTCGAACCTCTACGACAGCTGTTCAAAGACGAGGTACGGCAGTTGGCTGTTGAACTTGGGCTTCCTGATGAGATAGCTTGGCGGCATCCGTTTCCGGGCCCCGGGTTAGCTGTTAGAGTTATGGGCGAGGTCACTCAGGAGAAGTTGGACCTGCTGCGCGAAGCAGATGCCATTGCCATGGAGGAAATCCGCCGAGCCGGACTATACCGTAAGATTTGGCAGGCTTTTGTGATCCTGACAGACACGAGAACGGTAGGTATGCGCAGTGAAGCCCGCACCTATGAGTATGCTGCCGCCATCCGAGCTGTTAACAGCAGCGATGGGATGACTGCCGAGTGGGTTCCTATGCCCTACGGAGTGCTTGACCGCATCAGCAGCCGAATAATGGCTGAAGTCCCCGGAATCAACCGGGTGGTATATGATATCAGCTCTAAGCCACCAGCTACAATTGAGTGGGAGTAGTAAGGGGAGTGAACCGGTCGTTTAGCGAGGGGGGAATGACGCCATGCATTTGAAATATGATGAGAATGGGCTTATTCCAGCAATTATCCAAGATGACCACGGCCGCGTGTTGATGATGGCTTATATGAACGAGGAGGCATTCAACAAGACGCTCCAGACAGGTCAGACTTGGTTTTACAGCCGGCGCCGTCAAGGCATCTGGCAGAAAGGCGAGGACGGGGGAAACATCCAGCAGGTTAAGCGGATTATGGTGGATTGTGACCGGGATTCACTTCTAATTACTGTAGACCAGCATGGTCACGGTGCCTGCGATGATAAAGAAGGCGAGTATTCTTGCTTCCACAACCTGCTTATGTCTGATGGGCCAACTCCCACAGACCTGCACGGCTCACGGGAGGTTCTTTCTTGGCTCTATGCGACCATTGAGGATCGCCGCCATTCTCCTAAAGTAGGTTCTTACACAAACTACTTGATGGAAAATGGCCTCGACAAAATCCTAAAGGCGCTTGGAGAAGAGGCCGCCGAAGTATTGATTGCAGCGAAGAATGAAGGCACCGACGACTTGGTTTATGAAGTTAGCGATTTGATTTATCATTTATTAGTTCTCCTAGTGTTCAAAGGCGTTCGCCTTGATGCGATTTATCAAGAGTTGGTGGCTAGATCAAACATTCCGAAATAAGAGGAAGAAGCGTACGAAAAATCACCTCTCACTTATAGGGCTGCGGCTCTATAAATGAGAGGTGACTCGCATTTTGGCATTAATTACTTGAAGAAGCGATGGTTCCCGATATTGACAGTCACAGGCCTTGTGCGCACCCATGACGAACTGCCCACTTTTGCCGGTGCAAAGAAGCCGGTAGCGCCATACGATGGATCCCACCCAGCGATGGCGTCCTTAACCGCCAGTACAGCGTTTTTACCTGCTGGACTCTTAATTGAGCCGTTCTGGACTGGTTCATATTGGTAGTATCTCTTGCCGTTGGCTGTGACGACCTGGTAGATGACATCATGAATTGTGTTAGGGTAATCAGGATGAAGTAGGCGATTTAGGACGCTGGCAGCGACGGCCACCTGACCCACATAGGGTTCACCTTTGGCTTCGGCATGAACCAACCGGGCAAGGAGATCCAACTCGCTGTCGCTGAACTTGGTTTTCATCTCAACGTTGACGGTTACTCCGCTGCGGTTAAGTACTACAGAGATGCTGCGTGTTTCATAGAATCTATTGCTGATCTTAAGAGTGTATGTTCCATAAGGCAGGTTTTCAAAAGCAAAAGTACCGTCTTTGATATTCGTCTTGGCCACTCCAGGGATCTCTACTGTACCAGACCATAGTTTCAAGCCAGAATCCTCATCGACGACCGTTCCTGATAGTGCCGCTGCTCTTCCGTTCGGGTCAATTGGGTTAGGAGTGCTTGTACACCCAGTGAGTACAAGTATGACTGCTGTGCAAATCGTCAGCAGGAGCATCCTATTTCTGTTCATACAGCAAATCCTTTCCGTTAGAGTTAAGTTCTATCACATTCACCCAATTCTACCTGGGCTTTAACGTCCCTGCTGGTAATCACTGGCGCGAAAGGGCCCGAACCTTTGTTTTACTAATGAGAGCCGTGCGTGTATAATATAGGTAGCTTACATAATGTAAAGGGGAATGACATGGATTACTTAGAGTCACTGAATCCCAGCCAGCGGCAGGCTGTGGAGACAGTATCTGGACCTGTCTTAGTCCTTGCGGGGGCGGGCAGCGGAAAAACCCGTGTTTTGACATATCGCATTGCCCACCTGTTGAGTTGCCACCAGGTGCCGCCATATAGGATTCTGGCGGTGACTTTTACTAATAAAGCAGCTCAGGAAATGAAAGAGCGCGTTATAAATCTTGTGGGTCCCGCCGCGGAATCTGTCTGGATGGGTACCTTTCATTCTCTCTGTGTGCGGATTCTGCGTGCAGATGGAGATAAATTAGGTTATCAGCGTAATTTTCAGATCTTCGATACCACCGACCAAGTCGCAGTGATCAAGGATTGCTTAACAGAACTGAATCTTGATCCTAAGCGCTTTGATCCTCGTTCCTTGTTGTCCAGCATCAGCCGGGCTAAAGATCAGTTGTTGACACCTTCGCAGTACGAAGCTCAGGCGGCTGACTTCTGGGAGAGTAAAGTTGCGCAGGTTTATGCCAAGTACCAGCGCAAGTTAGAAAAGAACAATGCTGTAGACTTCGATGACCTGATTATGCTGACAGTGATGCTTCTCAGAAATAACACAGCGGTAAGGGAGAAGTATCAGAACCGGTTTGAATACATCATGGTGGACGAATACCAAGACACAAACCGTGCTCAGTATGAACTCATTCATTTGTTAGCTGCCGTTCATGAGAACCTCTGCGTCGTGGGCGATGAGGATCAGAGTATCTATGCTTTCCGGGGAGCTGATATCCGCAATATCCTTGATTTTGAGAAGGATTTTCCTCATGCTAAGGTGATTAAGCTCGAAGAGAACTACCGTTCAACCCAGCGTATACTGGATGCAGCCAACAGCGTTATCGCAAACAATACTGAGCGTAAGCCAAAGGAGCTGTGGACAAGCAACCCGCCAGGAGAACTGGTAACGTTTTATCAGGGGATAAATGAGCGGGATGAAGCTGCCTTTATCGCATCGCAGATCGAGTCATTGGCGCGCAAAGAAAGGCGCAGCCTATCGGAGTTTGCTCTGCTTTATCGCACCCACGCTCAATCGCGGGTATTTGAAGAGGAGTTTATGCGCCGGGGGATTGCTTACCGGATTGTCTCTGGGCTGCGTTTCTACGAGCGAAAAGAGATTAAGGATCTATTAGCTTACCTGCGCCTTGTACACAATCCCGACGATGATTACAGCTTTCTGCGTGTTGTAAATGTGCCCCGGCGGGGGATTGG
>JAAYMS010000179.1 GCA_012521295.1 Bacillota bacterium | reverse complement strand
TCGCATTTTCAATCCTCCCTACTAGTTAACGCCCAATCTCTAATGCACGTTGGGCCATTGTCTTAGCCGCATTTAACGCGGTTATGTTAGCTTCATACGCTCTTGTCGCCGAGATAAGGTCGACCATTTCTTGAACCACGTTGACATTAGGCATAGCCACATAACCATCGGCGTTTGCGTCAGGGTGTTGTGGATCATACACCAGACGTGGATCAGAATCATCACTGACAATACCCACAACCCTAACCCCCTGGCCAACTTGTCCCTTGCGGGAAAACCGCGGCTGCATGGCCTGATCGAGAATTGGTGCGAAAACAGGCGTCTGCCGCCGATAGGGACCCCCTTCTGGTGTGCGGGTCGTCTCAGCATTCGCTAGATTGTTAGCAATTATATCCATTCTGAGGCGCTCAGCGGTTAACCCCGAAGCGCTGATGCGAAACGCTCGAAAAGTGGACATAACTAACCTCTCCCTTCCGTGATGGCACTCCTGATGGATCTAAGTTTACGGCTGACTGCTTCGATTAAAGACTGGTAATAAAGCTGGTTTTCGGCTACTAAAGCCATTTCTCTGTCTGGATCCACATTGTTGCCATCGTTCCGCATCGTTGTGCTATAGTCCTGTACGACTCGCCATCCAACCTCAGCCCCTCGGCGTGAGGGCAGATGTTTCGGATGGGTTCGAGCCACCCCATGACGCTGAAGTCGCTCTCGAAACTCTGAATCGAATGTGTTGGATATGACCACATCAGATCTCTTAAAGCCTGGAGTATTAGCATTAGCTAAATTGTTGCTTAAGACCGTATGCCGCTCTGATGCGGCTCCTAGGCCCTGCTGCAGCTGTTCTACAACCCTAAACACCCAGCACACCTCCCTTGTCAGCGTTTCGCAGCAATAGCTTACAATCTCATTTCTCTACAAGGGAATGAATTCCTTTTCCCCGTGCTTTAATAGCGGAAAAAAACCATCAAGCGATGGGTATCGCTTGATGGTTCTATAATAGGCCGAGCGCTCGATCCAGTTCTTCTGGGAGAAGATCATTGAGAATTCGTACATAAGTACCCTTCATTCCTAAAGAGCGGCTTTCGATTAAGCCTGCGCTTTCTAGTTTACGAAGCCCATTTACCAATACGCTTCGGGTAATGCCTACTTCCTCTGCCACTTTGCTGGTGACAATCATACCTTCAAAACCGTGCAGGCTATCTAAGACATGCCGCATGGCCTTCTGTTCTGAAAAAGACAAGGAGCTGACAGCCACCTGACAGGCGGCACGCTGCCGTACGAGATTCTCCAGCCGGTCCTCCCGGAACTTGAGCATGACAACGCCCAGTAGAACGGCTGCATACTCACATAGAAAAGACTCTTCCTCCGTAAAGGCCTGCTCCTTATTAAAGAGTAGTACGCCCAGGCGTTCTCCACTGCCTACAACCGGGATGAGCAAGGTGTTGTCATAGGCAAGTCCAACCTGAGTACCTGTGAAGACGAGCCTTGTCTGCTGACTATCAGCAAGATCCTCGAGGACTATTTGAGGTAAACTCTCGACATACTCGCTTCCTGGGACAGGAGCAACGGCTACGAGCTCGCCGTTTTTCCTGATGAGAGCGGTGCACACCTCACCTAACTCTCTGGAGAACTCTTGAATTATTCTGGAGAAGTCTGGTTCAAAGCCGGTGTACTGCGCTACAGTATCGTTAAAACGCCGTGTTCTAGCAAGCACTTCTTGCCATACCACGTCTTGATCTACTCCCTTCCGTCTCGCCTACAGAATGAACCGCGATAGGTCATCATCCTTAGCGATAGTCTCAAGCTTAGCTTTCACGTACTCCTCGTCGATTACAACGCGCCGTGGACTGCCATCGGCCTCAAAGCTAATATCTTCCAGAAGCTTTTCCAGAATTGTGTGCAGACGTCTTGCCCCGATATTCTCGGTCTTACTGTTGACTTCTGCTGCAGTCTGGGCGATCGCCATGATGCCGCTTTCGGTAAACTCCAGTTCTATCCCTTCGGTAGCTAACAGAGCCTTGTATTGCTTGGTCAGAGAGTTCTGAGGCTCAGTCAGGATGCGAGCAAAATCGCTTGGCCGCAGATTCTCCAGATTAACCCTAATCGGGAACCGGCCTTGGAGTTCTGGAATCAGGTCGCTTGGCTTGGATATGTGGAAAGCTCCTGCTGCGATGAACAGAACGTGATCAGTTCGTACAGGGCCTGCCTTAGTGATGACTGTCGAACCTTCGACTATGGGTAAAATGTCGCGCTGTACACCTTCGCGAGATATATCGGGTCCAGAACCACCTGAACGGCCAGCGATTTTGTCAATTTCATCAATAAATATGATACCAGTCTCTTCTGCACGCCTTACCGCCTCGCGGGTGACAGCATCCATGTCCAAGAGCTTGTTCGACTCTTCCTGGATAATAATCTCTCGCGCCTCGGCCACGGTCATTTTCCGTTTTGTACGCTTCTTGGGCAGAAAACCACCGAGTGCTTCGTTCAGACTAGCTCCTAGATCCTCCATGCCAGTACCGGGTAGGAGCTCTAAGAAAGGCATTCGCTGTTCTTCCACTTCCAGCTCTACGACATGGTTCTCGAGCTCACCCATGCGCAGGAGTTTCCGGTAGCGCTCTCGCTCTTCTCTGCGGCTGCCTTCGTCTAGAGTCGACTCTGGTTGAGTGGTATCTTGTTCAGAAAGGCCCCAGAACATGCTGAGGGGATTTACAGCAGTACGGCGTTTCGCTGGCGGTACAAACAGATCCAACAGGCGTTCCTCTGTCAGTTTCTGTGCTTGTTCTGCGACTTCCTGCATCTTCTCTTCCTTGACCATACGGATTGCGGCATCAACCAACTCACGTACGGCTGATTCGACATCGCGCCCAACATAACCAACCTCGGTGAATTTTGTGGCTTCGACCTTAACAAACGGTGCGTTGGCAAGCTTGGCGAGGCGGCGTGCGATTTCAGTTTTACCCACTCCGGTGGGGCCGATCATCAAGATGTTCTTGGGAGTTACCTCCTCCCTAAGCTCGGGCGGAAGCTTAGACCTCCGGTAGCGGTTACGCAGGGCAATGGCTACAGCCTTCTTGGCTTCTTCTTGACCGATGATATAACGGTTTAACTCATCGACAATCTGCCGTGGGGTTAAGTCCACTGTAATACCTCCACTCAGCTTTGAAGTTCCAAAACGGTAATGTTGCTGTTGGTATAGACACAGATTTCACTTGCGATCAGAATTGCCTCTTTGGCTATCTGCTTCGCACTTAGATCAGAATGAGTGGCTAGAGCTCGGGCAGCAGCCATTGCATAAGGCCCTCCTGATCCAATTGCTGTCACTCCATCATCAGGCTCGATCACATCACCCGATCCAGATATGACGAGAATGTGGTCTTTGTCTGCTACTACAAGCAGGGCTTCTAGCCGGCGCAGGTAACGATCGTTTCGCCAATCTTTGGCGAGCTCCACGGCTGCACGAACCAACTGATTAGAGTAATCTCTCAGCTTGCTCTCGAATTTCTCAAACAGAGTAAAGGCGTCCGCAGCTGAACCTGCAAATCCTGCTAAGATAGCTCCATCAGCAAGCGTTCTGAGTTTGACCGCTCTGTGCTTCATAATTGTGTTTTCGCCGAACGTTACTTGACCGTCTCCAGCCATAGCTATCTGTCCGTTCTTTCGAACCGCGACAATGGTTGTAGCATGAAAATTCATAGTTCCCCTCCATTTCATGCTCGGGGATGTGCTTGGTTGTAGATGGATTTGAGACGCTGCCTGCTGACTCTTGTGTAGATCTGTGTAGCAGACAGATTAGCATGACCGAGCATTTCTTGAACTGATCTTAAGTCTGCACCGCCTTCTAAGAGGTGGGTAGCAAAACTGTGCCGGAACGTGTGAGGTGAAATATCCTTAGGAATTCCCGCCTTCTCAGCCTGTTTTTCCAATACATACTGTACGCCACGGGTAGTAAGCCTAGTACCGCGAGCATTCAGAAAAAGAGCAGGTTCACTACTGCTCTTTGCCAGTTTTGGGCGTTCTGACAGGTAACTCTTCAACGATTCTAGGGCAGGCTCACTGCAGGGCACAAGTCTCTCCTTGCGCCCTTTACCCAACACGCGTATGAAGCTGTGGGCAAAATCAACATCATCCACATCGAGTCCAACGAGTTCCGATACCCTAATGCCTGTAGCATAGAGTATCTCGAAAATTGCTTGATCGCGTTTTTCCAGAACAGGGTTTTCTCGTTCTGCAGATGCAATCAACTTGTCAACGTCGTCAACACTCATAACCGTAGGCAGCGTCTTTTCCAGCCGCGGTGACTTAATACCTCGCGTGAAATCAGCAGAGATACGTCCGGTTCGTACGAGGTACTTGCTGAAACCGCGCAGTGAAGCCATTATGCGAGCGATTGACCGTCGTGAGTACTCGTGCACGGTTAAGTAAGTTAGATAATCCCGGACTAACTGCTTGTCTAGTACGTCTGGGCTCGGGCCTTTGCCTAAGAGCTCACACTGCTCTACGAAAAAGCTCCAGAACTGCTGCAGATCACGACTGTAAGCCTCGATGGTCTTTGGAGCAAGATTTCGGTTCAGTTCGAGATGCTCGAGGTACTCGCTAATGAGGTCCATTCAATCCTCTCCCACCTGGCTTAAGTAATTCTCCAGAGATTTCAGTGAGCGTTCCACGTAAGCAGCCTTTCTCGCCTGTTTGTCACGGATACGCTCCGGAAGAGGCGGCAGCACTCCGAAATTTGCGTTCATTGGCTGGAAACCCTTGGGATCTGCTGTACAGATATACTTGGCTAACGCCCCTAATACAGTATCTTCGGGTAAGACAAGTGGTTTTAGCCCGTTGGTCAACCGCCAAGCATTGATTCCTGCAAGAAGCCCCGATGCCGTACTTTCCATATAGCCTTCAACGCCCGTCAGCTGACCTGCCAAGAATACGTTGGCATAGTCCCGCATTTGGAATGTAGGGTGCAGTACCTTAGGAGAATTTACGAACGTGTTGCGGTGCATCACGCCGTAGCGGACGAATTCAGCATCTCTTAGAGCTGGGATCATACGGAAGACACGCTTTTGCTCGCCCCATTTCAGCCGCGTCTGACAGCCAACCAGGTTGAAGAGCGTGGCCTGGGTGTTTTCCTTCCTGAGCTGAAGCACGGCATATGGCCTCTTACCTTCAGCATCCTTCAATCCGACGGGACGGAACGGGCCGTAGCGGAGTGCATCTTTGCCTCGTTTAGCGAGGACTTCAATGGGCATGCAGCCCTCAAAGACTGATAGATCTCCTTCAATCTCTTCGTTAATGGGTGCTAACTCAGCGTTCACTAGAGCCTCCCAGAACGCTTCGTATTCTTCCTTATTTAGGGGGCAGTTGAAATAATCAGGGTCCCCTCGATCGTAGCGCGCTCCCCAAAAACCTGCGGTTTCATCAACTGTAGACCCATCTACAATGGGTGCTGCTGCATCATAGAAATGCAGGTTTTCACTTTTTGTCATGCGCCGGAGCACAGTAGTTAGGCTGTCGCTGGTGAGGGGGCCTGTGGCTATAACCGTAATGCCTTCTGGAATGCTCTTACACTCCTCGCGCACAATCGTAATCAAAGGATGTTGGGAAATCTTCTCTGTGATTCTCTGAGCAAAGATGTGGCGATCAACAGCTAAAGCGCAGCCTGCTGGAACGCGTGCTTCGTAGGCCGTCTCAAGGACTATAGATCCAAGACGCCTGATCTCCTGTTTCAAGAGACCGGGAGCAGTGGCTTCTGCGTCCGAGCCAAAGGAGTTAGAGCAGACCAACTCCGCGAACCTGTCTGTTTCATGCGCTGGTGTCTGCTTAACTGGCCTCATTTCCCAAAGTTTCACTGGATGGCCGCGGCGCGCGATCTGCCAAGCCGCCTCGCTGCCGGCGAGACCAGCGCCAACTACATTAATGGCCATTTATCTCAATCCTTTCCAGGACAGTCTTTATTTCCACAGACCGGAGGTGCCCCTTGCTTCTTCACAACCAGCAGATTCCCGCAGTGACGACACTGCTCGTTGACGGGACGCTGCCAGCTGGTGTAGTCACAGTCAGGGTAGTTGCTGCAGCCGTAGAATAACCTTCCCCTTCGGGAGCGCCTCTCCACAATCTGTCCACCGGCACGGCCTGCCGTTTTACAATAGGGGCATTCGACTCCAATTTCATTTAGAATAGGCTTAGTGTTCTTACACTCGGGATAGCCCGGACATGCTAAGAACTTACCAAAGCGGCCGAGCTTATATACCATCATGCGCCCACAGTTCTCACACTGTACATCACTGACTTCATCCTGAATCTCAATCTTCTCGATATCCGAATGGGCCTTTTCTAAGTCTTTTGCGAAGTCGTCGTAGAAGCTGCGCAGCACGTCATGCCACACAACTTCGCCTTCTTCGATCTTGTCGAGCTGCTCTTCCATAGAGGCAGTGAAGCCGGTATCGATAAGATTGGCGAAGTATTCCTTGAGAACATCTACGACAATATAACCCAGTTCTGTTGGCACAAAGCGGCGGTCTTCTAAACGAACATAGCCACGCCGGACAATCGTATCAATGATTGGTGCATAAGTGCTGGGCCGACCAATGCCAAGCTCCTCTAGTGTTTTGACCAGCATGGCCTCGGTGTAGCGAGGTGGCGGCTGGGTGAAGTGCTGTTCTAACTTAAGGTCCAAGAGAGAGGCTGTCTCTCCTTCTTCCATTGGAGGAAGCATACCAGAGCCGTTTTCTGGATTATCGTCGCGCCCTTCCTCATAGAGTCTTAAGAATCCAGGGAACTTGATCGTCGATCCCGATGCCCGAAAAACGTAGTCGCCAACTGCAATATCCACTCCAACTACATCGTACACAGCCGATGCCATCTGGCTGGCTGTGAAGCGCTCCCAAATCAGCTTATACAGCCGGTATTGATCGCGGGTAAGATGAGCCTTTATCGAATCTGGAGTGCGTTCCACCCCAGTGGGGCGAATGGCTTCGTGAGCTTCTTGAGCTCCTTTCTTCGACGCATATGTCCGTGGTTTTGCAGGCAAATACTCCGTACCGAACTGCGATTGAATGAGCTCTCGCACTGCATCAACAGCTTCTTGTGATACTCTCGTAGCGTCAGTACGCATGTAAGTGATAAGCCCAACGGTGCCCTCATCACCCACATCCAGTCCCTCGTAGAGCTGCTGCGCAATCTGCATCGTCTTCTTAGCCGTAAAGCCCAATTTCCGAGCAGCTTCCTGCTGCATGGTGCTGGTTGTAAATGGTGGAGCTGGGTTACGCCGGCGCTCGCGACGTTCGACTGAGGTGATCTTCCAAGGAAGGCCCTCAATGTCATTCTTGACCTTGAGGGCTGCCTCTTCATTGGGCAGATCGATTTTCTTGCCCTTGTACTTACTCAACTTAGCCTCAAATGGTGCTTTGGCCTCGGTTTCAAGCTGAGCTGTGACACTCCAGTATTCTTCTGGCTTAAACGCATCAATTTCTCGTTGGCGATCAACAATGATGCGTACCGCCACCGATTGGACACGCCCAGCGCTGAGCCCGGGTTTTATTTTCGCCCAAAGCAGTGGGCTCAGCTGATATCCGACAATTCTATCGAGGACCCGCCGTGCCTGCTGTGCGTCAACGAGAGACTGGCTGATCGGCCGGGGCTTTTTGATCGCAGACTTCACTGCGTCCTTGGTGATCTCCCTAAACTCGATTCGACAATCCTTGTTGTCTACCTTAAGGACATCGCGAAGATGCCAAGCAATAGCTTCACCTTCTCGATCTGGGTCAGTAGCCAAGAACACGCGGTCTGCTTTCTTGGCTGCCTCGCGCAGCTCCTTCAGAACAGGGCCCTTGCCTCGTATAGTGATATATCTGGGTTCAAAGTTGTTTTCTAGATCTATGCCAAATTGACTCTTGGGAAGATCTCGGACATGGCCCATTGACGCTTTCACGACATAGTTTCTGCCGAGAAAACGGCCAATCGTTTTGGCCTTTGCCGGAGACTCCACAATCACGAGTGATTTTCCCACGGGACACCTCCACGCACAGGGAAGGGAGGACTGTGTCCTCCCCGACCCGTTTGAATACTAATCATTATAGTGCCTTTGGTTAAATTATGCAAGGGGTGGCCCCTGCGGCCGGGCAGATTGAGACAGCTCCAGCTCGGTGATTTTGGTCAAGACTGTAGTGACAGGAACGCTCAACCGAGCACTTATTTCATCTGGAGAAGCGCCTTTGAAGTACAACTCAGCAATTGGATCAGTAGTCTCTTTATGTGCACCGTTCGTTTCGGGTATCAATCCGAGAAGAACATCGCTGGGGTCTAGAGCTAGGCCAGCTCCCTGTTGGATAAGTCTGTTGGTTCCACCCCGGAGGGGATCGGTGATGTTCCCTGGGATTGCCCAAACATCCATTCCGAGTTCTGCAGCCCAATCGGCGGTGTTGATTGCGCCTGATCTGATGCCCGCTTCTACAACTAGGATGCGCTGGGATAGTCCTGCGATCATGCGGTTGCGTCTTGGAAAATTACCTGGTACGGTGCGGTGTGTACTCGCGAACTCGCTCACCAGTGCTCCATCTGTCGCAATTCTGCGAGCTAAACCTAAGTGTTCCCTGGGGTAGACAGTGCCGATGTTCGATCCGAGCACAGCAACTGTTTTGCCTCCCATGCTTAAGGCAGCAGTATGCGCTTCGTGATCTATACCCTTAGCCAGCCCACTGACAATTGCGCATCCCTGGCGGACAAACTCTCGAGCGAAAAGCCTGGCTTGGCTCAACCCCTGCCTGGAGGCCCGGCGGGTGCCTACAACTGCTATGCCCGGTTGAGACGGAAGAGAACCCACAATGTAGAGGACTGGTGGAGCAAGCCTCATCTTTCGCAGTGCCACCGGATACCCGGAATCCACTAGGGTTACAATCTGCCCTCCGAGTGAACCCGCCCATTCCTCTTCTTTGACAGGATCAACTTTGGTTCGCTGGCTTACAATCTTCTGGGCTACATTGGGGCCAATTCCTGGCGTCTCAAGCAGCTCCTTATAGGATGCAGACCAAGCTTTCTCTAGACTGCCAAATGTTCGAACGAGGGATCCGATACGCCAAGGCCCGATCCCATGAATCATGTTGAAAGCTATCAGAAAGTCGCGGCTCAAAGCCAAAGAAACCTCTCCCCTATTCGTCGTCCAAGCCAAGGGAATCATCGATGAGACTGTCCAAAATGGCCTGCAGCTCTTCTTCCCATTTCAGCTGGTAAATGCGGAGATCGACATCGCTGACAACAGAACCTGAGCGGCAGTTAGTGCAGACGATACCGTACATGTTACCCCTTCTCCCCTTGACACTGTGAGGGGTATCGACTCCGCATATCGGACATTGGAAAATGCGTGTGACTCCCACATCAAACTCCAACTCTCCACCCCCTTGAGATTGCTCTTGTTTAGCATGCCGAGGGAGAGGGAGTTCTATGTCAGGAGGTAATTATCACATTTGTGTATAATATAACATTATTCAGACAATAGTGCAAGGAGGATTCGAGCTTATTGATCAGAGTACTCAGTGGTTGTCTGCTTGGTGTAGAAGGGTTTCCAATTGATGTTGAGGTTGATGTCCGCCCCGGACTCCCTGGTTTCGAGATTGTTGGGCTTCCGAGCGCCAGTGTGAAAGAAAGCAGGGCGAGAGTTCGTTCGGCAGTGCAGAATTCTGGTTATCAGTTTCCCACGAAGAAAGTAGTGGTTAACTTGGCTCCAGCTGATGCTAAGAAAGACGGCTCTTTGTTTGACTTGGCAATTGCGTTGGCGATCTTGGCGCACCAAGGAGAACTACCTAGTCAGAATCTCAGAAACATGCTCATCGCAGGGGAGCTTTCTCTCGGTGGTGAAATCCGGCCTATATCTGGGGTTCTCGCCTTGGCACGGCTCGCAAGACAGCATGGATGGAGTATCGTCGTGCCTTCCGGCAACGCCGAGCAAGCCGCCTTCATAAATGACCTGAAAGTTATCCCAGTGAACACACTAAGGGAAGCTGTGGAGATCCTCAACGGAAGGACTTACTGTGCCAGGATCACCCCTCCCAAGTATGAGGGTTTCGCGCACGAACCTGTGCAAGAACAGATTAAGGGACAGCAGACGGCGAAACGCGCTTTGCAGATCGCTGCGGCGGGTCGGCACCATATCCTGTTGGTTGGCCCCCCGGGTGTGGGGAAGACCCTTCTGGCGCGTACTGCCCCAGCTTTGCTTCCACCGATGACAAAGGACGAGGCCATTGAAGTTACAGCTATCTATTCTGCCGCGGGCATGGCTGATACCTCACTAATACAGTATCGGCCGGTGCGCATCCCCCATCACAGCGCAACTCGGACAGCCGTCTTGGGTGGTGGTGCTCACCCCCGTCCAGGAGAAATCTCCCTGGCACATCGGGGCCTTCTCATTTTGGACGAGCTGCCAGAATTCAGTAATGATGTGCTGCAGGCCCTGAGAGAGCCTCTGGATCAGAAACAGATCCATGTTTCGAGAGCAGGCTATCGAGTGACTTTTCCTGCTGACTGCTGGATCGTTGCCACGGCTAACCCCTGTCCGTGCGGCTATTTTGGGAGCAATACAAAAGACTGCCGCTGCAGCTCTGCGGAACTGTCTCGCTACCAGCGCAAGCTGCGGGGGCCGCTCCTTGATCGCTTTGATATCTTCTGTCAGCTTGATGCAGTTACGACGGCTGAGCTTCAATATGCCGAAGAAATTCCGTGGTACACAAAAAAAGCCGCCCTAAATGGCAAGGCACGGCCACACGACTTACCTATTGATACAGCCGCCGGGCAAATGCTCCTGGCGGCCCAAGAACGATTGAGACTGTCGGTACGCGGTTATCATAAAACGATTAAGGTAGCGCGTACAATTGCCTACCTGGATAACGCAGCTTGTATACAGGCCCCGCATGTGGCCGAAGCGCTGCAGTATCGCCATCAGCGGGTAGCAAGTCTCAGTTAACCCCCCATGCGAAGTCTTCTTTCGCGACTTTTAGTACCAGCGAGGTGCCGGTATTTAATATACCCGGAATGTCACTCAGCTTTCGGATAAGGAAATCGAGCAGTTGATCGTTGTTGGACACTGCCACCTGAATAACCAAGTCGAAGTTACCTGTAGACAGGGCGACAAACCGCACTTCGGGCATTTTCACAAGAGCTGATGCCGTTTCATCGAGGAGCGCCCGTTCTACCTTGAGCCCCACGATGGCTACTGTAGTGAGGCCGATCTTAAAAGGATCGGTAACTCCCACTATGCGGAGAATCCCCTCATCGAGCAGTCTGCCAATGCGCCGCCTTACTGTCCCTTCAGCTAAGCCGAGTTCATTGGCAATGGTGAAAAAAGGCATTCTTCCATCTTCTTGAAGTAGTTCAATAATCTTCCGATCAGTACTATCCAGGTTATGCTTGGCCATGGGCGGGGTGCTCCTCCTCTTCACTGATTGCTAATTGAGTCATAGGGAATGGTGCCCAGTCATAGGTCTGCTTGTGAATCTTAAGCACTATGGATGTTTGCGTACTGACGATGCCCGGGATGGAAGAGAACCGATCATTGAGCAGATGAACTAGGTCTTCGCGACTGGGTACTACAACCATGGCTACCAGGTCATGACTTCCGGTTGTCACAATCAAGTACCGCACTTCGTCCAGCTCTGCTAGTCGCTGCATAGCGTTTTCTAAGTGATGACGATCAATTTCAAACCACACATACGCCACGGTATCAAGGCCAACTTTGAGGGGATCGGTAATTCCGACAATCTGGACTACGCCTTCAGTCTCAAGCTTTCGGACACGTTTGCGAATCGTTCCTTCCGATACTCCCAATTTAGCAGCCAAGGTGACATATGATATACGTCCATCCTCCTGAAGATAAGTTAGGATTTTCTGGTCAAGGTCATCAATCTGCATGAAACCACTCCTCATCTCAGCTGAGCCGTCGGGTTGTTATTCTTACTATTTATATTTCTACGATTTACGCAAAAACCCTCCACAGATTTTAGGAAAAATGTAAGCGCCCCACTAGGGACGCCTAATCAAATTTCGAAAAAATAATACAGTTGAATCCCAGAAAACTCGCCAAAACCCACCTACCGGTACGTCCTCTACCGCTAAGAGAGGAGTCTGCTTGAGAACCTCACCTTCATACCAGATGGTAAGCATGCCTACGTTTTCGCCCTTAGAGACCGGAGCACTCATATTCTTTAGCTGTACAGATACTTCCAGGGCTGTACCTGTTCCTTGGGGAATAGTTACCAAGGGTTCTTGAGCGACTACACCAACCGAACGCTGTTTACCCTTGAATACTTTCACGGTAGTTCCGGTAGTAAGCTTACGCGTATCGACTACATCAAAACTTCGGAAACCGTAGTTCAGCAATTCTCTAGCAACTGCTTCTCTTCCCCGTTCACTGCTTCCACCTAAGACTACTGCGATGAGCCTGCGTTCGCCTTGTTTTGCGGTGGCTACCAGATTATAACCGGCAGCACTAAGGTGACCTGTTTTTAGGCCATCGGCGCCATCAAAACTTCCGAGAAGCCCGTTGCGATTATACTGAACAATAGGCTGCTTCTGGGAACGCGGCTGATAAGAAAAGGAGCGTTCAGCATGATACTTCAGTGCATCAGGGTAAGCACGAATGTAAGCACGGGCCAAGAGGGCCATATCAGTAGCTGTTACCCGATTGTCCTCGGACAGTCCGTGAACATCGACAAATGTCATATTTAAGCCAAGTTCACGTGCTTTGGTATTCATCCACTGAACATATACATCTGCAGAACCAGCTAAAGCTTCTGCTAATGCGACACAGGCATCATTTCCTGAGACTACCGCAATTCCATAGAGAAGCTGCTCAAGGGTGACAGTCTCACCGACTTCAAGAAACATCTGTGAACCTGTCATCCGCCAAGCATTTTCGCTTACCCTAGTTGTGTCGCTCAGACTGGCACGCCCCTGCGAAATTTGATCGAGGGCAACGAACATCGTCATCACTTTAACCAAGCTCGCAGGGATGCGTTCTGTATTACCATTTTTGCTGTAAAGGATCTGTCCAGAATCATAGTCCAGCAGCACCGCAGCCGCTGCATCCACATCAAACGGGGGCGTTCCTTGGGCTAGAGCGTGAGGAACAGCAAGTGCAAAAACAAGGAGAATAATCAAGTATGATTGCCACGATTTCATTCAAAAGCTCCCTTCACCCAAATGAATTCTAAGTCTCGATTGGCCTTGGTCATGCCTAACACATCAAAGCGAACGGCATCGTAATATACCTTCGCCTGAGAGAGATAGAATAAGGCGGTCCGCTTGATCCGGCGCTGCTTGGAAGCAGTTACCGCTTCTAGGGGGCCGCCGTGACTAGCGCTAGCACGAAATTTGACTTCGATAAAGACCAATGTGTCTCTATCGCGCATCACTAAGTCAATCTCTCCGCAGCGCGTACGGAAGTTCTTCTCAAGCAGCGTCAGGCCGCGTTCTTCTAGATACCGACAGGCCGCTTCTTCGTAATGGGCACCTTTCTCAGTCGACGATCTCCACAATTGAAAGGTTCCTTTCTTTGGCTAGATCGAGTTCCCAGAACTCATTCAGCCTTGTTCCGTCTGGATCATAGAGTACTCGTATTACTGGCCTGTTTCTCTCGCGGTGATTGACATCGACCACTACTCCCATCTCTCGGGAGTTCAACCTGACCATACAGCCAACTGGATATGCAGCTACACATGTCTCTAACAGATCAACGATCTCTGACTCGAACTGCACTCCCCTGAGACGATTGATCAGTTTCAAGGCTTCGTAGGGGAGCATTCCCCTTTGATACACTCGTTCTGAGGTCATGGCATCATAGGCATCCGCCACCGCTACGATCTTTGCATATTGGATTGTCTGTTCACTCGTTAAGCCGCGTGGATAGCCTAACCCTGTGGGCCGCTCATGATGCTGATATGCGACATGAGCACTGCTCAAAGGTATTTCTTCACAACTGCGTAGAATCTGCCACCCGAAGGTGGTGTGCTGCTTCATAACGGCCATTTCTTCCTCCGTCAGCCTGCCGGGCTTCAGCAGGATCTCTTCTGGAACTTGAGTTTTACCGATATCGTGCAGCATTGCACCAAGCGCCAGCTCATAGAGCTGCTTTTCGTTTAGCTGGCTCTTTAACCCCAGCATTACAGAGATTACACACACATTCACACTATGAGAGAAAGTGTAACCGTCATACGAACGGACGTCACTGAGGCTGGCCAGCACATTGGGATTTTGAATGATCTCGTCGATAATGGTCTTGACTGATCGACTAATATCATCAAGCTTAAAGGTTTTCCCAACACGTACGCTGTCAAAGACGGCCTTCACGTTACCTATGGCCTCCATGCGCGTCCGCTGCGATATAGTATCAGGAATTTCAATGTCTACTAATCCAGGCTCGGCTACATAAACGCCTGGAACGCCTAGATGACGGAGACGCTGAATATAGCTGGTCTCCATGCGCACGCCCCTGTTCAAGAGGATGCGTCCGTCGGGTGCGAAAACTGGGCGAGCCAGCTCTTGTCCACTTTCTAGATTGTCTATGTGTACAAACCTCATATCTTGATCCCTTTCCTTAGCCAGCCTTACCAAATGTCTGTCGATGAATAGGACAAGGCCCGTACTCCTCGAGAGCGCGGCGGTGTTCAGCTGTAGGATAACCTTTGTGCTTATCAAACCCATATTGGGGAAAAGCCTGATGGCAATCTATCATGAAGCGGTCTCGCACAACCTTCGCCACTATACTCGCAGCAGCAATCGAAAGACACTGTGCATCGCCTTTTACGACAGCCTGCTGAGGGATTGTGAGCCCAGGGATTATCTGACGTCCATCAACCAGACAGAAATCGGGGCTAACCCCTAGAGCTCTGACAGCCCGCTCCATGGCCAACAGGGTTGCATTCAATATGTTGAGGCGGTCAATCTCTGCGGCAGTGGCTGCTCCGACCGCAGCACTGCAAGACCGAATTATCTCCTTAAATACAGCAACCCGCCTTCTAGGCGTCATGCTCTTCGAGTCTCTGACTCCAAGTAGTTCTATATCCGGCGGTACGAAAACCGCGGCTGCGACCACAGGGCCGGCCAGAGGGCCACGCCCCACTTCGTCAACCCCAATTACATACTGATAACCTTGCTGCCAGAGGCTTTCCTCAATTGCTCGCATTGTTGTTCTCCTCCAGGCGATCAAGTGTGAGCCGCCCCAACCTTCCTGTACGGAAATCGGTGAGAACAACAACAGCAGCTTGGTCTAGATCAACCACGCCGCCGCTGCGCAGACAGCCTCGCTTCTTCCCTATCTCTTCAAGCATCCACAGGGATCCCGAATCTAGAGGATTCGTCTCATCGGGAACGCTCAGTTCACCGTAGCGTTCAGTAAGGTTTTGGGGGTAGTACTCATGAAGAAAAGTTAAGAGCCAGATGGCAAGTTCAGCTTGGTCCAAAACCTCATCACGGATTGCAGCAGTAACTGCTAACTTGCGTGCTATCTCTTGATCTTCGAATTTCGGCCAGAGAATGCCGGGGCTGTCTAATAGCTGCAGGCCTGATCCTCGGATCCACTGCTTCCCACGAGTCACTCCCGGGCGGGCACCGACCTTCGCCCCCTTACGGCGGGCTATACGGTTGATTAACGTAGACTTGCCTACATTAGGTACTCCGACAACCATCACTCTAGGGTCACGGCGCATACTCGGAAACATGGACTTAACTGCCCGAGCAATCTCTGCCACTGCTTGTCCTCCTGAGAGGTCAACGGGAATTACCGACTCGCCGTTCTTTTTGTAATGCTCGATCCATGCATCGGTTAGTTGTGGATCGGCAAGGTCACTCTTGGTTAGGATCATCAAACGAGGCTTTGTGATCAGTTCTTCTAGATCCGGATTGCGGCTGCTGGCAGGAATGCGAGCATCAACCAATTCCAAAGCGGCATCTACTGTCTTTAGTTCCTGCTGCAGCATCCGCTTTGCCTTGGTCATGTGACCCGGATACCATTGAATAGTCAACCAGACTCACTCCTACTGAGAATATCCGCTGGGGATGCGCAGGACCTGAATCTGTGTAACGGGCCAATATACAAAGCGAGCCAGCCCAACGATATCAGAGCGGTGCACGAAGCCCACATCTGGATAACGGCTGTCATCGCTGTTGCGGCGGTTGTCGCCCATTACAAAATAACTGTCTTCAGGGACAACCACTGGCCCAAAGACAGGCGAACCATAGGCACCATAGGTTGGACCGTTAATCGACGACTCGATGATTCGCTGTCCATTTATGTAGAGATAGCCATTGCGGATCGATATTTCATCGCCCGGCAGTCCCACAATCCTTTTAATGAATTTCCTGCGCCGATCTGCCGGGTACCGAAACACGACGATTTCTCCCCGTTTCGGTTCCACAAATCTATAGGTCAGCTTATCAACCATTAGTCGCTGTCCATCATGAAGGGATGGTTCCATAGAACTGCCCTGCACGAGAAAGGACTGGGCAATAAAGGTGATGACGAAGAGAGCCAGGGCAACGGCTATTATGAAGGCTTCAATATACTCGCGAATTGCTGACTTTGCCATATCCCGCATCCCTTCTCAACATGAAAACGCTAATGACAAAAGGGGAGTGCTCACCCTGCTTGAAAAGGTGTCCACTCCACCTTCGTCTTACGAACGGCGGCGTTCCTTGATCCGAGCAGCCCTACCAGAACGCTCTCTCAGATAGTAGAGACGTGCACGCCGTACTCGTCCACGGCGGACGACTTCGATTTCGGCAACCCGAGGTGAATGAAGGGGGAATGTTCTTTCCACACCAACACCCTGGGAAACCTTCCGCACTGTGAAATATTCACGAAGACCGCTGCCCATGCGGCGCAGTACGGTACCTTCGAAAACCTGAATACGCTCATTAGAACCTTCTACAACCTTTACGTGAACCCGAACGGTGTCACCAGCACCGAACTCGGGGATATCAGAGCGCATCTGCTCTTGTTCGATGGCGCGAATTACATCCATTTATGTTACCTCCTCTCACAGGATCTTTCAGATTCGATTTGCTTTAGAAGTGCCTTTTCTTCTTTAGTCAGCTGGCCGTGACGGCTCTCCAACCAGGCATTAAAGAGATCTGGACGCCTTTCTATTGTGCGTCTCAGGGATTCTTTTAGCCGCCACCGCCTGATCTCTTCGTGGTGTCCGCTGAGAAGAACAGGGGGTACTTCGTACCCACGAAAACTAGCTGGCCTAGTGTAGTGAGGGTGCTCCAAAAGCCCATCTTGAAACGAGTCGGTTTCGGCAGACTCTGCACTCCCCAACACTCCTGGAATCAACCGGCTCACAGCATCGATCACTACCAATGCCGGAAGCTCTCCTCCAGTAAGAACGTAATCACCTATGGAGATTTCTTGATCGACCCAGTGTTCTCTAACTCGTTCGTCTAGGCCCTCATAATGACCACACAGCAGAATCAGCTCATCAAGCTTGGCAAGCTCTTCTGCTTTGCGCTGGGTAAAGGGTTCGCCTTGGGGAGTCAGGTATACAACGGGGGCTTGCCGCTCCTGCTTTACTTCTTCGATGGCCCGCACGACCACATCCGGTTTCAGAACCATCCCTGCTCCCCCACCATACGGTGTATCATCCACAACGCGGTGTTTGTCATGCGCGTAATCCCGGATATTCCACACTTGAACTTGGATGATATTGTTGGCTTGAGCGCGAGCGAGAATGCTGGAATTCAGAGGCCCAGCAAACATTTCGGGAAATAGAGTCAAAACATCAATCCGCATGCTGCAACTCACCATTCTATCCTAATCCAACAGCCCATCCATAAGTTCAATCAAGACTTGGCCTTTTTCCAGATTGATATCAAGGACCACTTCATTAACTGCCGGAATGAGTAATTCAGACAACTTGGTCACACCGGGATTGGGCTTTACCACATATACATCGTTCGCACCGGTCTGCAGCACATCAGTTATGCGCCCAAGGCTCATCCCCGTGGTGGTGACACATTCAAGGCCAACCAATTCAAAGATGTAGTAGCTTCCTTCTGGCAAGGGCACAACTTCGTCCTTACTAACTTTGATGAACATCCCGCGCAGCTCCTCTGCTGCATCGATTGAATCGACATCCTTCAGTTTCAGGATAACGGCTCCTTTATGAAACCGGCATCCCTCTACCTCCAGAATTCGGCGGGGTTCTTCATCTCTCTCAGTAAAGAGCCGGACTTTGTCCATCTCTTGGAAGCGCTCGGGGAACTCGGTATGAGGAATAACTTTGATTTCCCCGCGATTGCCTTGGGGCGCAGCGACTTCACCGATCAGCACCCACTTAATATTCATCATCGCTGGTGCCATCCACAGCGGTATCGCTGATGTCTACGTAAACCCTTTCACCAGACTTGATGGCTGCAGCCTTTACCACAGTGCGTAAGGCTTGAGCAATCCTTCCCTGCTTGCCGATAACACGGCCCATGTCTTCGGGATCAACTTGAAGCCGGTAAACAGTTTCGTGCGGCTTCACGATGGGCTCCACCTTGACCTTGTCGGGATGCTCGACTAAAGACTTAGCAATAAACTCCACTAACTCCTGCACGGATATTCCTCCTATCCTTGGTTGCGGGAGGCAGCGAATTTATCCAGCACACCGCTCTTCCGAAGGATAGAGCGAGCAGTGTCGGATGGTTGAGCACCCTTCTGCAACCAGTATAGTGCCTTCTCCTCGTCGACCTTGATCTCTGCAGGATCGGCGATGGGATTGTAGTATCCCAGTGTTTCGATGAACCGTCCGTCGCGCGCAGCGCGGGAGTCTGCTACTACCAGACGATAGAATGGACGCTTCTTGGCCCCCATCCTCTTCAGACGAATACGTACAGCCATGTATGTCACCTCCCAGTATGTTTTCTATATATAGCCACTCTCATTGATGAGGGGACTAACGGAATAGAGAGAATAAACCTTTGCCTTTGCGGCGCCCCTTCTTGGTTGGGCCCGCAAAGTGCTTCATCAGCTGGCGTGTTTGCTCAAATTGCTTCAAAAGCCTGTTTACGTCTTGGACCCGAGTGCCTGACCCTCTGGCAATCCTCTTCTTACGTGAACCACCAATAATCTGCGGATTGCGCCTTTCTTCAACAGTCATCGAGTTGATGATTGCTTCGATGCGGATCAAATGGCTTTCATCTACTTCTAAGTCCTTAAGTTGGTTCATGCCGCCCATTCCTGGCAGCATTCCCAGTATCTGGTCCAAGGGTCCCATCTGCCTGACCTGCTCTAGCTGGTCGAGGAAGTCTTCAAGGGTAAACTCGTCTTCTTTGAGCTTCTTAGCCAGTTCTTTGGCTTTTTCTTGGTCAACAGTAGAAGCGGCTTTTTCAATCAGGGTTAGTACATCACCCATCCCTAAGATACGCGATGCCATCCGGTCTGGGTGAAATGGCTCCAACCCATCCATTTTTTCGCTTACGCCGATAAACTTAATCGGTTTACCGGTTACTGCCTTAACGGACAGAGCTGCTCCACCTCGCGCATCACCGTCCAACTTAGTCAGCACAACTCCGCCGATATCCAAAGAATTATTGAATGACTCGGCTACGTTGACCGCATCTTGTCCAGTCATCGCGTCAACCACGAGTAGAATCTCGTTGGGCGAAACTTCTTGCTTAATGTTGACTAACTCTTCCATGAGAGCTTCGTCTACATGGAGCCGTCCGGCGGTATCGATGATAATCACATCATTGCGGTTACTCTTACCGTGGCTCACTGCCGCCTTTGCAATATCTACTGGGTTTTGCTCTCCCATCGAAAAGACTGGAACACCAATCTGCTCACCCAAGACCATCAACTGCTTGATCGCTGCTGGACGATAAATATCAGCCGCAACAAGCAGCGGACGGTGCCCTTGTCGTTTCAGCATGCGGGCGAGCTTTGCGGCGGTAGTAGTCTTGCCCGCTCCCTGAAGGCCAACCATCATTATTATTGTTGGCGGTTGAGATGCAAGGGTCAGTTTTGCCTGTGTGCCTCCCATGAGTGCCGTCAGCTCTTCATTGACTATCTTAATGACCTGTTGGCCAGGTGTAAGGCTTGACAGCACTTCTTCGCCGATGGCTCGTTCTTTGACACTCTTGACGAAGTCTCTGACGACTTTGTAGTTGACGTCTGCTTCAAGAAGGGCTAGTCGAACTTCTCGGAGGGATTCTTCTACATCCTTCTCACTCAGCCGCCCCTTACTCCGCAGCTTTTTCATTGTTTCCTGCAAGCGGGTGGCTAGGTTATCGAAAGCCATGCATCTGCCTCCTAACTGTCAGTGATAATCTCTTGCAGCCGTTGGCGTGCCTGGCTGAGCAGCTCTCGTTCTGTATCAGAGCCCTCCCTTGCTGCACACAAGCGGTCTAACTCATCGAGGATTACAAGAAGTTCTTCACAGCGCTCCACCCGTCGCATATACTTTGAAACCAGGCCGAGCTTCTCCTCGTAGTCTTCAACAATAGCTGCTGAACGCCGCAGAATATCATAGACTGCTTGACGCGACACACCCAACTGCTCGCCGATCTCCCCTAACGAAAGATCATCGTGAAAATAAAGCTGGTAAACCTCTTGTTGGCGATCGGTCAGCAGCGGACCATAAAAATCAAACAGTAGGCTCATCCGCAGCGTTCGTTCCATGTCATTACCTCTGTTAACCAAAAATGCTTTACACCCACATAGTATAGCGCCGCCGCCAACCTCTGTCAAGTACTAATCCTAGTCAAAGAGTGCCCGTG
>JAAYMS010000178.1 GCA_012521295.1 Bacillota bacterium | reverse complement strand
TGGGCTTGACGGGCCTCCACCAGCATTCGACTCTTCCGTGGTTGAAAGACACCAGCTGAGTCTGGTCAGAAAGGTAATCTCCAGCTAGGCTGAACCTGAACATCTCAGGCAGCCCTGGAAGAGGCAGTTTTCCATCTGCATCTGTGACCAGGCATGAACCTCTGCTCTTGCCGCCTTTTTGAAGGTAGTCCTCGATAGCCTTTAGGTAGACTAAAGCGGTCAAGAAAATGTCATAATTCTTGAAGGCATATCCCAAGTCTTCGACACCTTTAAGTCGGCTGAGTGAGACGAAATTCTTCAGCATGCCTTCCACTCGTTTGATGGCAGATTGGACTGCATCTAAAGAGCGAATATAAGCTGCAGAACGGTCTATCAACTCTCCAACCTCACGGCGGAGTTCTGGCAGGTCGCCCACAGAACTGGTGTTTTCAAGTAGACGCTCGGCCATTTCAAGCTTGGAAGCGATCTGCTCGCTTGCTTCTTCTAGCAGGTCCTCAGCCGATAAGGGTTCCTCTCGATAACGCCGAGCAATGTACTGTGCCGCCCTGGTACTCCCCACCTGGCCCGAGTTCAAAGCAGAGCCGCCTGGGCGGTAGATCCCGTGGGTTCCGCTCACCTCGCCTACTGGGAAGAAATGTCGCAGGTTGCTTTCCCACCAGATGTTCCCTATCAGCCCACCGTTGTTGTGCTGGGCACAGACCCCGATCTCTAATGGCTCGGAATAAAGATCAATGCCGTTATTCCGGTACAGTTCAATTGCCGGCTCGTTCATCTTTGCAAGGCGCTCAACCGGTGTACCAAACAGGGCATCAGAGTTCTTCAGATAAGCGTAACTCTCCTCGCCAAGCCACGAGAAATCGAGTTCCTTCCCCTGCCAAGTGGGGTTGTGGCGGTAATCGAGGAAAACTCGCCGACCCTTTACTTCCATCTCGTGGTAAACCAAGATGTCGATCAGAGAAGAACCGTAATTCAGAACCTTTCGGGGATCAAACGGCCACTGATATCCTTTCAGGAAGATGGCATCCAGCATCTTCTGGGGATCGGGGAAATAATCTTGCAGAAATTCCCGCGCGTCTCTGCCATCCTGATTAGTGGAAACATAGCGGGGCAGCACCTGCTGGTAGGTACCCGATAGATTCCACCTGAATTTGAGGGAGGCAATACCATACTGCGATTCGGTGAGGTTCTTACCTATCACGCCCGCTTCAAAGGCAACACCAGATGCGCCTGTCTGAGATGGAGGATAAACTGACCGCTGATACATCCCTGCAGGCCCACCTGTTGCATAAACGATATTAGTGCAGCTGAAGGGGACGAACCGTTTAGACTCATCGGCCAGCGCGTTGAGGTTAAGAGTTAAAAGCCCCACCGAACGAGTCTTTTCTTTATCTGTTAAGACCGCTACTACTTGATAACCATCAAAGATCGGAATCCCTTTGGCTGTGACCTGCTCTTGCAGCCGTTCTACCATTACTTTTGATGTCAGAGGCCCTACAGACGAAGCTCTTTGGCGGGGATCGTGGTCTGTTTTGTACCCGATAAATTCACCGTATTTATTATGGGGAAAGGGAACCCCGATGTTTACAAGATTAAAGAAGCACTGCGCCGACAAAGCAGCTTCTACCAAAGCAACGTCGCCGTCCATAGAACCGCCGTTGAACAAGGTCCGAGCCATATCGTAAACCGAATCTGGTTCCTTGCCTGATAGATTTATTTTGTAATATGTCTGCTTGTCTGAACCAGTGTTGCGGGAAGTTCCCATGTTGAGGCCTTCTGTGACAAGGGCAATGTTTTTCTGGCCGTAATTATAAAGTTTATCAGCTGCGTTGAATCCAGCTGCTCCAGAACCTACCACTACTGTGTTGAAACAGTGCACCTGCAGTTGATGTTTACCCACTTTGATTTCCAAGTTCATCCCTCCAGGTCAGCTTTCCTTGGCAGCCCATTCCGCCATCAGTTCGCGGTAGGGTGTAACGTAAATCTCCGGATCTCGAACTACACAACCTGTAATCTTGCCTGCTCCCTTAAGTTCGGCACATTTCGTACAGGTAATGCAGGCCTTGGAGCGGTCCATTTCACCTTTGGTAAGGATATCTCGGGCAAAGTCGGGATAGGCAAAAGCCGTCCGACCGAAACCGATAACTTTGGCCCAGCCCTGCTCCACTACTCCAGCCGCGACCTGCGGTGCAAAATGGCGGAGCCAGCTGTAACCTGTACCTACAACAACACTGTCAGGAATATGACGCTGAATCTCCCGTGCCAGGTTAAGGAGTCTAGCGACTCCAACCAGCTGGTGTTCAGGTGGTTCATAGCCAAATTTACCCGCCTGATCATAAGGACGAGTAATATGTGGTAAGAGATAAGGCGTGCTGGCAGTAATATTAAACAAGCCAACGCCCAAGTTTTCCAGCTCTTGCACAAAGCGCTTAGGTTCTTCCAGAGCGGGATTACCTTCGCTGTCTGTTCCCCAACCATAAGGATAAGCAATGGCGTCATAGGCATTGATGCGCACGGCTAGATCGATGTCTACCTCGTTCTTGATGGTACCTATAACATCCTTAAAGAACCTCGTCCGGTTCTCATAGCTGCCGCCGTATTTGCCATCTCTGAGATGAGAAGCAAGCAGTTCGGAGAGAAGATATCTGTGGCAGGCTTTCACATCTACGCAGTCAAAACCGGCCTTATAACTTAAGTGCGCTGCCTTGATATACAGCTCGGCCAGTTCATCAAGCTCCTCGTCGGTCATGACGGGAAAATCGGCAGGTAAACCGGCTTTTTTGTCGAGGACATCATAATGAGACACAATCTTTTTGTTGACTCCAAAACGGCCCGAATGAGTCAGCTGAATAACGATGTATGGATTATGGCCATGGGTTTCTTGAGCCACAGTACGGATCCGATCCACAAGTTCGCGAAATCGGTCCACATTTTCCTCGGTGATCATTACTTGGTGGGCATTAGAACGGCCTAGCGGAGTAACGGCCACAGCTTCGAGCCAAATCAGGCCTGCTCCACCTGCGGCAAAGCGCTCATATCTGCGAAAGGTCAGTTCACCAGGGGAACCGTCATCAAGGCCATCACAGCCTTCCATGGGATGCGTAGCCAATCGATTAGGGATAATTCCCCGGTTTGCTTTAATCTCTGTTCTTAGGCAGGAAAGGTCCTCACCGAAAGGGATAGACAGCCCAAGTCTTTGAATATCTCTCTGCAGCTCATCGAAGGTCTTGTAGTTGAACTTCATAAGATTACCTCCTGCACTCCGAAGGGGTTGAATTCTTTATAATCACGGACTGAAACCTTGGGAGTTGCAGCTGCCCACGGTACCTTATTTAGATCTGAAAGCAAGACCCGTTTTTCAAAGGCTTCCCCAAACAGATCCTCGATGTCCCGGACCACGGCCCGGCGGTCATCACCTTCAGAGATCCAATCTACGTACTCTTCTGGAATCGGCCGAATGACCTTAGCGGAATCGTATGCACCGTTAATCGCCACCACAAAGCTGCGGGAGTTCTCTAGGGTGGAGTAAGGCTGCTCGAGCTCACCTCTAACCAGCTGTGCTGCAGTCCGCATGACCTCATACCAAGGGTCAACGCCATCGTTATCAAAGGTGAGTTCTTCGCCGTTTGTAAACTGAACATGTGTCCGCTGGCTGTAATCCCAGGTTGCGCGAGCCTTGGTACCGATGATCTCGATAATCGGATCCAGTTCTACCCGCGGTGAGTGGGTTGTATAGAAATAGATCTTTGTTCCTGTAGTGGTTTCTGCTTCTAAGCAAGATGTATCGTCACTCGTAATAAAGGGGCGGCTGCGATAAAGCTCGGCCCTTACCCAGGCAAGTTCTGCACTCTTATGCTGCTCACTACCGGCTAAGAAGATCATGTTGTTTAAGTAGTGCGCTAATGCGTTGTGAATAGGCCCGTCCATAACGAGCTGGCCAGCAAAAACCACTTTACCGGCCCAAGGGTTGCGGTTGTAATAAGCAATATTACGCGACCAGTACCCGCGGCAGGCAATCTCCTTAATCTCGCCGAAGTCACCGGCAACGATCATCTGTTTGAGTCTTTGGATAGTTTGGGCGTGGATCTGCTGAAAACCTATGGAGCAGAAGACGCCTGTTTCATTTTCTACCTTGATGAGTTCGTCCATCTGCTGCACTGTTGGTACAGGGGGTTTTTCGAGTACAAGATTGTAGCCTGCCCGCATACCATCTAGCGCCATTTGATAATGCGTATGAATAGATGTGGGCAGTGTGATGACGTCAATTGTGCCTTTACCCTTTTCCAGCAACTCCGAGTATGATTGATAGATTGTGATTCCTCGATCGGCAAGTTCTTGAGCTTTGGCTTTATTCTTGTCCATATCAGTAATTACGACAGCCTTGAGCTCCCCTAGGCCTTCCTCTGCCAGGAGACTGAGCTGTTTAATGTGCTCTGCTGCAAAGTTCCTAACACCAACGACGGCAAAAGCTACTTTCTTCAACTACAAAACCTCCCTGTTAATCTCAAATAAAGGTGCAGCACCTTCCGCCTATGCAAACAACTAAGGCATAGGGTTAACATTCGTATTTAGTAAGCACATTTCCTTTGTGTTTGTTAAGCAAATTTGATGTGGTCTGTTGCAATGTTCGGATGCTAAATGCTATCATGGCTATAAACGCAGGTACAGTGGTTAGCAGATATCGGAAGAATAGGAGGCAGGTAGATGAATGCGTTTAATGGCTTTGGCTTGAGCAACCTCTCACTACTATCTAATGCCAAGTCTCGTTCAATCAGCCCAGAGAATTTCACTGGTGCAAAAGGTCAGGGCGGCATGGCTACGGAGGGTACAGGAAAAGAATGTGCAAGAGACCTAGGACAGGGCTGGAAAGTCTCTCCGTCTGTAATCGTTAAGGCTCAAACTAACTTCACGTTGGGAGAAATCGAGGGGCCTGGAGTCATACAGCACATTTGGATGACTTGTTTCCCGAGTCATTGGCGCAGCCTAGTGTTGCGAATCTACTGGGACGACGAAAAACAAGCGTCAGTGGAAACACCGATAGGAGACTTTTTCTGCAATGGTTGGTGCGAGCGTTCCAATGTCAATTCTCTCCCCATCGCAGTTAATCCAGCGGGAGGTATGAATTCGTATTGGGAAATGCCTTTTAGGAAATCTGCCAAATTGGTTGTAGAGAATATCAGCGAAGAAGATGCTGTACTGTATTACCAAATTGACTATAGTCTCTGCTCTGTGCCTGATAATGCAGCATACTTCCATGCCCAGTTTCGCCGCAGCAATCCCTTACCGTATAAAGAGGTACATACCATACTTGATGGCGTTAAGGGTAAGGGACATTACGTAGGCACCTATATTGCTTGGGGTGTCAATAATAACGGTTGGTGGGGCGAGGGAGAGGTCAAATTCTATCTAGACGGCGATAAAGATTTCCCCACAATTTGCGGTACTGGCACCGAAGATTACTTCGGTGGGGCGTGGAATTGGGAACATCCCAAAGGCGAGTATGGCATCTACTCGACACCTTTCCTGGGAATGCATCAGGTGATCAAGCCAGATGGCCTTTACCGAAGCCAACAGAGATTTGGGATGTACCGTTGGCATATAATGGATCCAATCCGGTTTGATGAAGATCTGAGGGTTACGGTTCAAGCCTTAGGATGGCGTTCTGGTGGTCGCTACTTGCCTCTTCAGGACGATATCTCTTCTGTTGCCTATTGGTATCAGACAGAACCGCATAACCCGTTCCCAAAGCTTCCGAGTAAGGATGAGCTAGAAGTAATCTAAGAAAAACAAGGGGAGAGTATTCCAGCCGTCATGTCCGCTGGAATACTCTCCCCTTTCTAGTGCCATTATACCAAATACACAAACAGCCCCGGCATCTGCCAGGGCTGTCCTTCCCACTCTGATCATAGCATACATCAAGCTAAAAATACAGACTATTCTTTCTTCCGAGAGAATGGTACCATGAACATCGTAATAGTAGAGACCGACTATCCGTAAAATAAGTTGATCTATATCCACTAGGAGCTGATAGCTTGTGAATTCAATGATCATTGGTCTTTCTGATATCGAGGACAAAGACATTAATCTGGTAGGAAGCAAAGCCCATAACCTAGGGAAGTTAACCAAAATACCGATAATAAACGTACCCGGAGGATTCTGCGTCACGGTCGCTGCCTACCGAGAAGCCACGGCGCAAAGCAGGGTTTTCCAAGATTTGCTGTGCGAACTTGACCAGCTAACCCCGAAGCAGCGAGAGCAGATTACTCACCTCTCCCGCAGAATTCGCGAGGAAATCCTCGAATTAGAAATTCCTAACAGTGTAAGAAAAGAGATAGAGCATCAGCTCGATATGCTCGGCCCGGACCAAGCATTTGCAGTGCGTTCCAGCAGCACGGCAGAAGATTTGCCCCAGGCTTCGTTTGCAGGTCAGTACGACAGCTTTCTCAACATAAGGGGTATTGAGGCTGTCTTGGATCATATTTCTCGCTGTTGGGCTTCCGCCTTTTCAGACCGAGCAGTGCTCTACCGGATCGAAAACGGAGTGGAGCATAACGCTGCCTTGGCAGTAATCGTACAGAATATGGTATCTCCAGAAGTGTCCGGAGTGCTCTTCACCGCGGATCCTACATCAGACAGCCGAGAAACAACTGCCATCAATGCTGCCTTTGGTCTGGGTGAAGCACTTGTTTCAGGGCTGGTATCTCCAGATACCTATTGTGTTCGGGAACAGCAGATTACCAAAAAAGTCATCGGTGCGAAGGAACTTGCCTACTATCCCGCAGAAGCTCAAGGCACTGTCGTGAAGCCAAGTACTGCTTCTGAACGAAAAGCGCAAGCTCTTACTGATGCTCAAATTCTAGAACTGGCCGATCTAGGAAAGACAATCGAGGCACATTTTGGTTTCCCCCAAGATATTGAATGGTGCCTTGCCAATGGTGTGTTTTACATTGTCCAAAGCCGGCCTATAACTGCCTTGTATCCAATTCCCGAGATGCGGGGCGAAAGCAAACAAGTCTTTGTATCTGTTGGACATCAGCAGATGATGACAGATGCCATGAAACCTTTAGGGTTGTCTTTCTATTTGTTGACCACGCCTGCTCCGATGGTTACAGCAGGTGGTAGGCTCTTTGTGGATATTACCCCTAGGCTCGCTACAGAAGAAGGCAGACAGTCGCTGTTAAGCACGTTAGGAGCTTCCGATCCTCTTATGAAAGACGGACTTCTTACTCTATTTGAACACCCAGATTTTCGTCTACCAGAAACAAGCAATCAAGATGCCGACCCAAGTAAAGCGACAGTTAGGGCCCCAGGGGTGGAAGACAATTCAGCGCCGAATCCCCAAACTGTTCCGAACTTGATTGCGCAACACCAAGTTTCTATTGCGGCCTTAAGAAAAAACATCTCCACGAAATCTGGCCCAGAGCTCTTTCGTTTCATTCGAGAAGACATTAAAACGCTTCGGTCAAACCTTTTTCAAGGCATGGATGTAATTACTGCCGCCATGCAGGCGTCGGCCTGGCTGAATCAGAAGATTGCTGACTGGTTAGGGGAGAAGAATGCTGCCGATATCTTAGCCCAAGGAGTGGAACATAATATCACATCTCAAATGGGCCTGGACCTTCTAGACTTAGCTGATGTGATACGTCCGTATCCGGAAATTATCAGCTACTTAGAACAGACACGAGAAAGCAATTTTCTGGATGAGTTAAGGCAGTTTGAGGGAGGTAACGAAGTTCGCCAGGCCATCCTGGTCTTTCTGGAGAAATATGGTGTGCGCTGCGAGGGAGAAATTGACATTACACGCCCCCGCTGGGCAGAAAATCCTCGAGCGCTCATTCCGATTATCTTGAGTAATATTAAGAACTTCGAACCAGGAGATGGCCGTAAACTTCTTGCTGAACAGCGCCAACGTGCTCTCAACAAGATCAATGAAATATTGGGAAGGCTTCAAAACCTCCCGGATGGTGAACAGAAAGCGGCGGAGGCCAAATTGATGATTGATACTCTTAGGAGCTACAGCGGCTATCGGGAGTATCCCAAATATGTCATGGTTACATGGTATTACATTTATAAACAAGCACTCTTGCAGGAAGCAGAAAAACTCGTCCATGAAGGCTTAATCGAGCAACCTGAAGACGTCTACTATCTGACGTTTGACGAGTTTGAAGCGGCAGTAGTAATCTTAGAGCTTGATGTCAAGATCATCGAGAAGCGCAAGAGAGAATACCGGTTTTTCCAAAGGCTTACTCCCCCACGCATCATGATCTCGGATGGCGAAATCATTGCAGGAAAATATAACACAGAAAACCTACCACCTAATGCTATCCCGGGGCTGGCGGTCTCGAACGGTATCGTCGAGGGACGAGCTAGAGTGATTCTCAACTTGGAAGACGCCAACCTGGAGGAAGGAGATATCTTAGTAACAACTTTTACCGATCCTAGCTGGACACCGTTATTCCTTTCTATCAAAGGCCTTGTTACTGAAGTGGGAGGGCTGATGACCCACGGCTCAGTCATTGCGAGGGAATACGGCATTCCTGCCGTTGTGGGAGCAGTGGATGCTGTAAAAAGGATCAAAGATGGTCAGCGTATCAGAGTTAATGGGACTGAGGGCTACATCGAACTGCTGTAGCCTTCGATCTCTAGGTTCATCCATCACAACCTCATGCATGATCCGGGTCGGCTTATCCGTCAAAATAACTACCCTATCAGCTAAGATCATCGCTTCCCCCGGATCATGCGTTGAAAAGAGCATCGTGAAGCCCTGTCGTTCGTGTTCTTCCAGAAGGAGATCCCACAGCTGAGTCCGTAAAGCCACATCAAGCGACTTAAACGGCTCATCCATCAGCAGCACTTCTGGCTCAACGGACAAGGCCCGTATCAGCTCGACACGTTGTTTCATCCCGCCACTGAGGGCAGCAGGGTATGCATTCCGAAACGCCGACAACTCAGCTTTCTCTAGCAACCTATTCCGGAGCAAGCGTGCATTTTCCGCCTCAAGAAACTGCTCCTGTACGAACCAAATGTTCTCGTCGACTGTTTTCCACGGCAGAAGACGCGGTTCCTGAAAGACATAAGCGAGCCGTTTTTCTCGGTCCAGCACAAGCTCACCGCTGTCCCTCTCAACAAGTCCCGCGGCAACGTTGAGCAAGGTCGTCTTCCCGCACCCAGATGGGCCTACCAAAGCCACAATTTCACCTTTGCGAATGGTTAAGGAGAAATCTTTCAGCACTTGCAGAGACCCGTTTTTATTAGGAAAACTCTTCGAAATTCCCTTAAACTCGAGAACCACTTTATTTGTCATGCTGACCACCTCATCACCCGCCTCTCTATAGGCCGAAGAATCCCGTATTCGCAAAAAAGCATCACGCAAACTAAGACCATCGCCCATGCAAACAACTTGTCCGTTTCTAAATTGGCATTGGCCACACTGAGGGCGTAGCCCACGCCACTTGTACTGCCCATGTACTCAGCGAAGATTGTCGATTTCCACGCAAACGAAACACCAACACTAATATTTGAAATTAGCTGAGGAACTAGGCTTGGGAGATAAATCTGCGTAATAATCTTTTTCTGGGGAATGCGGTACAGCCTGGCCATCTCCACAAGCTTGGTATCAATACTCTCCAAAGACGCTGACATATTCACAACCGTCATCGGAAAAGTCACGATGAAAATCAAGAACACGGGGGTCAGATCATCAGCAATTCCAAACCATATTACTGCCAGCAGCAGCCAAATTACAGGCGGTATTACTTGGATAATCGTTATCAAGGGCCTAGTGAGGGCTTGCCATAACTCAGAGCTGCGCAACATGAGCGCGAGAAAGAAACCACCCAGCAGCGCCAAAAAGTAGCCCAGCACCGTCCGTTTCAAAGTAATTCCAATATTAAGCCATAAAGTACCCGACTCGTGCAGATTAACGAGTGCAGTGAGTGTATCCTGTGGCGATGGCAGAATCAGCGGGTGGTAATTCTGCGCTAACACTCCCCAGAAAATAAGCACTGCTAATAAGCCAGCAGTGCCTGTTATTCCTTGCTTTAGGTTATCTTTAGAGATAGAAATCCGCATCAGGTAGTTGACCACCTATCATCTC
>JAAYMS010000177.1 GCA_012521295.1 Bacillota bacterium | reverse complement strand
TAGCTCTAGAGCCAACTCACTTGTCCTGCTATAGCTTGATTCTAGAGGAAGGGACTCCTTTTCATGCTCTTTACGTTAAGGGAGAGTTGAAACTGCCAGGCGACGATGTGGAGCGAGAAATGCTCGAGTTTGCAGTTGAGTATTTGACGCAGCACGGTTATATCCATTATGAGATCTCAAACTTCTGCCTACCAGGCTACGAATGTCAGCACAACCTGCATTATTGGCACAACAACCCCTACTTGGGATTAGGCCCTGCAGCAGCAGGCCGCCTCGGAGACGTTCGTTATTCGAATCGGTCTGATTTGAACAGTTACATTTCCTCGTGGCAGCGGGGTGAGCCTGATATCTCGTTCTCTGAAACCATCCATCGAGACTTGGCTATGGACGAGACGCTTATCTGCGGGCTGCGGCTCCTCGACGGAATCAGTGACGCAGACTTCGCAGCGCGTTTTGGCCATGCGCTGGGTGAAATATATCCGGAGCAAATCAGAAAACTGGAGGAACGGGGACTTGTGCAATATCAGGCCGGACGGCTGATGATGACACAGGCAGGGTTGTACTTGGGGAACTTGGTATTTGCAGAATTTCTACGTAATTAGGATTGGAGGAAACGATGTGAAAGTTCTTGCAATCGGTATATTCATCATCACTTACGTTTTACTCTTGGCGCTGCCGAAATATAGGGCCTATGTGGCTCTTAGCGCAGCCGCGTTATTTGTCGTGTTGGGGATACTGCCAGTGGGTGAGATCTTCTCTACCATTGACTGGAACGTTCTGCTGATGATCGGTGGTACGATGGGCGTTGTGGCATTGTTTATCGAATCACGTATGCCTTCATTATTGGCGGACTTGCTTATCGCCCGTACTCCCAATGTGAAATGGGCGATCGTGGCCTTATCGCTTTTTGCCAGTTTGATCTCCGCCTTTGTGGATAACGTTGCTACTGTGTTAATGGTAGCGCCTGTGGCACTGACCATTTCCAAGAAACTGAACATCTCGCCTGTCCCCAGCGTCATCTCCATCGCGGTAGCCTCAAATCTCCAAGGCGCCGCTACATTGGTTGGCGATACCACGTCAATTCTGCTGGGCGGATACGCTCATATGGATTTCCTTGATTTTTTCTTTTTTAGAGGGGTGCCCGGACTGTTCTGGGTTGTGCAAATTGGTGCGCTGGTTTCCTCTATCGTACTGTTGATTCTATTCAGGAAGCTCGACCAACCAATTCATGCGGAGGATCGAACAGAAGTAAAGGATTATTTCCCTACATATCTCTTGATTGGGATGATTGGGCTTCTTATCCTTGCATCGTTCATACCCAACAAACCTGGTATCACGAACGGCTTGATTGCCGTTGGCTTAATGGTAATTGGTATTCTTCGTGAGGTCTTCATTAAGGGAAATAAGGAAGCATTCAAGAGCACTCTGCAGGAGGTTGACTTCTTCACAATTTTGCTGTTGGCCGGAATCTTCATGCTGATCGGTGGCTTAACTCATGTGGGGGTAATACGGGACATCGCCACCTTCTTCGTATCTATAGGCGGAGACAACCTATTCTTGCTGTATACATTGATTGTCTGGGTATCCGTGGTTGCATCGGCGTTTGTTGACAACATTCCTTATGTGGCAACAATGCTTCCGGTTACGCAGGGTATTGCGCAGATTCTGGGGATTGAACCATACGTGCTCTATTTTGGCTTGCTCGTAGGTTCTACGTTGGGTGGTAACCTCACGCCAATAGGAGCGTCTGCTAATATTACAGCGCTGGGTATCCTGCGTAAAGAAGGCCATGAGGTGTCTGCAGGCGAGTTTATGCGCATTGGGGTGCCTTTTACACTATCTGCTGTGATCACAGG
>JAAYMS010000031.1 GCA_012521295.1 Bacillota bacterium | reverse complement strand
GCGCAGGAGATTCTCGAAGCTAAGGCCCAAAGCTTTACACAGCTCAATGCAAATCAGCTGCAAGCGATTCTCGATCCACTCCGTCAGCGCATACATGAGTTTCAAACTAAAGTTGAACAGACCCACACTGAGAGCATGGCTAAGATTAAGTATCTGGAGCACATCGGCCTCAGCATGTCGCAGGAAGCTGAACGCCTCACAAAGGCCCTCAAGGGTGAGGTGAAAACCCAGGGCAACTGGGGCGAAGTGATTCTCGAGCGCATCTTAGAAGAGTCGGGGCTCCGAGAAGGTTATGAGTACACAACTCAAGGTGAAGCGTTGGATATCCGGACCAGCGAAGGAAGCCGCCTCCGTCCAGATGTGGTCATCAAACTCCCAGAAGATAAGCATGTGATTGTAGATGCGAAAGTGTCTCTGGTCGCTTATGAACGTTATGCAAACAGTACAGACGTCGAAGAACAGGCAGCAGCAGGAGCGGATCTGATTAAGTCCATCAAGGGTCATATCGACGGCCTGCACAGCCGGGCTTACCAGTACCAGAAAGGTGTCAATTCCCCGGATTTTGTCATCCTCTTTATGCCTTTGGAAGGCGCGCTGGCTGCGGCTCTCAGTATCGACCCTGATCTTACGAAGTACGCGTGGGAGCGCAGAGTAATACTCACCACTCCCACCACATTGATGGCCACTTTATGGATCATCGCTCACATCTGGCGTCAGGAAAACCAGGCAGCTCACGCCTTAGAAATTGCCCGCCAGAGCGGTGCTTTGTATGACAAGTTTGTCCTCTTTGTCTCTTCTCTCCAGGAGGTCGGACGGAATCTCGCCCGCACTCAAGATTCTTATGAGCGTGCCTTCAAACAGCTGAAAACAGGCCGCGGCAACCTTATCTCCCGTGCTGAGAATCTGCGGGAAATGGGGGCGGCTGCTTCTAAACGCCTGCCCGATGAATTAGTCGAAGAAGCACTGGAGCAGGCTTGAACAACCAATTTTTTCTGAATTGCGGAAGGCTGCGGGAGTTAAGCTAACTTCAGGGAATTAGTTATGGACTTTAGGAAAGGACCTGAACTAATTGAACAGAGCCAGTACAATTCTCAAAGAACTACTTTATCAGATTGAAGAAGAAGGCGTCAGTATTACCTTTGGCGAGTTTATAGCTAGATTAGACGAAAAAGGCTATGGCCTCTTAGTGGTCGCGAGCTCGCTAGTGGTGATCATTCCGACACCGCCCGGTCTGAATTCACTAGCCGGCATCTTGGTTCTGATCTGGGCTGTGCAGCGCCTTCTCGGCCGCACCCCGCCGTGGATACCGCGGTTTGTACGCACTAAAGAAGTGCCGGAGCGGTTTCTGCATTTTATGGAAGAAAAAGGCGCCCCCTTCTTAGAGAAGCTGGAACGCCGTCTTCCTCAAGGTGGCCCTGCAAGCCGGGCTAATCCTTTTGAGACCAAAGCTGCTTCGGTTCTCGTAGCCCTGATGGCCCTGTTGACTATTCTGCCTACCCCTGGCCTAACATCTGTCGCTGCTGCGGTAATTACCCTCGTAGGCCTGGGCATCATTTACGCAAACCGCTACGTAATCTGGACCAGCCTTGCAGCCGGCCTGTTGGCCTTTCTTCTGATCGGAAACGTCCTTTGGATGGGCACTGATTTCCTTATTGATCTCTTTTGACTGGCCGGAGCACCATATTGAGAGCCACCCGTGCTCCCTCTTCGAACAGAATCGGCTCCGATTCAAATAAATAGTCGCCCTCGTCGATAATGCCGGGTTCGCCCAGATCAATCCAAGTGAAAACTTGATATTCACCATAGGGAACCTTAAGCCCCGTCAGAGACTCGCCAATCAGCACCTCTGTCTGGGCTTTTTCTATGAGCTTATTGCCTATGCGGTCACCAACGATTACCTGAACACTGTCGATACCCCGCACCGCCCAGTTGGCGTTGAGCAGGCCGTAACCAAAATCCTGATCCCAGCCTGGGGGTCCAAGATCAACTGCCGAACGGAGGAGAATACCAGGGATTTCCCTTGGGTCAATCCCCGCCGCCAGCATTAAACCTGCCACTCCTGAAACATGAGGTGCAGCCATCGAAGTGCCCCACATAGCACCATAACTCTCGTACACAGTACTCCAAATAGGGTTGTAACCGTCTCCACCTGGAGCCACCAGATCCAAACCATATCCATAATTCGAATAATCTGCCCGGAAAAGCTCGCGGTTACCGTAAACTACTGAACCTACGGCGATGACTCCCTCATACGCTGCGGGGAAAAAGACAGGTGTTTCGCCGCTGTTACCTGAGGCAGCCACAATCACTACATCCGTTTCGTTCAGCACGCGCTGCACAGCTTGTTGAAGCAAGATATGGTCTGCCCGTGTTCCCAACGATAGATTAATTATATGGCAGGGTTCTGGATTCGGATATTCCTCACTCAACCCAGCCGCGTACAGGATAGCGTTGGCCACAGTGCTGATCGATGCGTTCTCACCGTTGTCGGAAAAAACTTTGATGGGAACCAGCTGTACATCCCACATCACTCCGGCGATTCCCTCACTGTTGTTCGTCAGGGCACCGATTATGCCGGCAACGTGGGTGCCATGTCCGCGTTTATCGGTTAATGGCGATTCGTTTGTTCCGGACACGAAACTATAAGCTGTTCTCTCATCAATGCGTCCGGCAAGATCCGGATTTGTCACATCTATTCCTGAATCGATAACCGCGATCCTGACCTGCCGGCTGCCTTGAACCACTTCCCATGCCTTAGGAAGTCCAATCACAGGTAGGTTCCACTGCACAGAATAATAGGGATCGTTGACTGTAATACCTAGAGGAACCACGGGGCTGTTTGGTTCCACCACACAACCTGCTTCTTCGAGGACCGCGATATTTGGTACTGTGCCCCCCACCGGCACGCCTACCGCGGCCAGGAGCTCAGGTATTTCGTCAACCAGGGCAAGGCCGGCCCTTGCGAAAAGCAGTTCACGCTGACCGAAGGCCACTTCATCGGGAAAAATAACTGACAGCTCCTCTGCTTTCCAGTCGAGCTCCAATTCTATGTCTGACAGTGGCGGAACCCCCTGAGGGTAAAGGCTGCCGGGCATATATACCCCGGTGGATAGATCTGGTAGTTCATAGTCAATAGTAATAGACCCAGATAAAATCGCCCATGGTTCGGGCACGTAGACCTTCAGTGGTTCGCTCAAGGGACCGGAGAGAGACTTGTCCACAACCCGCACGGCGTAATACTGCTCTGCGTCGAGGTGAGGGTTCTCGTCCTCGAACGTGGCGACACCAGCCGGGGCCACATCTACCAACTGCCAAGGTCTGTCCTCGAGCTTCCTCCGATAAACCTCCACAGGAAGCTCTAAATCCGGTGGGCTCCAAGTGAGGGTGACCATACCGTTCCTTGCCGAGCCTACCAATCCCCCAACCATGGGAAAAACGGGATCAGCATCACTTGGGAGCGAAATAGGCAGGAGCTGCAGAGTCAGTTCTTTACCCCGGGATACTTCCACAGTAACCGGCATTGAGACTGCCGCAGGCACACCACTTGGCCTACGCCACAAGCCAGAGATTTGCCAAAGTCCCGGTTCTAGCTGAAACTCCACCGCTTCATCTGTCGGATGGCCCAAATACAGCAGTGTCTGTCCTTTCTGACCAAGAGTGATCTCGAGAGTCTCTACCGCACCTTCCAGTTCGGAGCTGGACAGGACGATCACTTTCACTGTCCCCTGCTTGGAGCCACCCGCCCCACCCAGAAGACATCCGGTGAGTAAGAGAGCAGCTGAAAAAAGAACAATTAGTTTAAGGACATGCTTGTCTACCATATCTGCTGCCTCACAGGTTAGGAATCTGCCAGTCAATTTCTCCCTGCCCAGTGTTCTTTAAGAAATCATTGGTCTTGGAGAAATGGCGGCATCCGAAAAAGCCCCGATGTGCTGAAAGGGGGCTGGGGTGGGCAGCCGTCAAAACTAAGTGGTGGCGGTTGGTAATCAATCGCTGTTTAGCTTTCGCCGGATTACCCCAGAGCAGAAACACGATGGGCTCTGTGCGAGCGTTCAGTCTTTGAATTATGCTGTCGGTAAAGATCTCCCAGCCTTTGCCTCGATGCGACCCCGCCGCGCCTGCCCTTACTGTTAGGCTCGTATTGAGGAGCAGCACACCCTGTTTGGCCCAGGGTATGAGGCAGCCGTTGTTCGGTATGTAACAGCCTAGGTCTTCTTGGAGCTCCTTGAAAATGTTCAAGAGCGAAGGCGGAATCGCCACCCCTGGCTTAACAGAGAAGGCTAAACCATGTGCTTGGCCAGGCCCATGGTAGGGGTCCTGGCCAAGGATCACAGCTTTCACATCGGAGTAAGATGTCAGTTTGAGTGCTTCAAAGATGTCATACATATCGGGATAAATCGTGCGGGTCCAGTATTCATGTTTTAAGAACTCCCGCAGCTGAAGATAGTATTCCTGCTGAAATTCTGACGCCAGCAGTTCATCCCATTCATTGCCTAAGTGGACCATAATATATCACCAAGCTAAGTCTTCGACGTTGAACTGGGCTTCCCTGCCCTCAGCGTTTTTCCAAAAACGCCATAAGATCGTTATAGAGATCCCAGGCCCCTTTTTCACCGTTGCTCAGAATGGTTACCTCTTGCTCAAGG
>JAAYMS010000176.1 GCA_012521295.1 Bacillota bacterium | reverse complement strand
CAGCCACATGCCCCCATCGTCTAGCGGCCTAGGACACCGCCCTTTCACGGCGAAGGCACCGGTTCAAATCCGGTTGGGGGTACCATATTTGGGCCCATAGCTCAGTTGGGAGAGCGCTTGAATGGCATTCAAGAGGTCAGGAGTTCGATTCTCCTTGGGTCCACCATTCGATGAGAAAGATCGGGATTATTCCCGGTCTTTTTTTATTACCTAACCAAATTCTGACTAAAGCTTTATGAGTTGAGATTGAAAATCATTCTCACCTATGATATTCTAGCCATGCAGCTCCTCCATTTTTTGATGGTGGGACTATTTTGAGGAAAGGGTGGTCAGTATTGCTTATTGAACGTTTTGACCCTCTAAAAGGTGAAATGCTGCGCATCATGGATGAAGAAGGCCAGATCATTGCTCCCGATCTGAAGCCTGATTTGAGTGATGAGCGAGTCCTCGAACTATATAAGGTCATGCTTCTGACGCGGGCCGCAGACACGAAGGCGCTGCAGCTCCAGAGGCAGGGCCGAATGCTGACTTATGCGCCCAACACTGGTCAAGAAGCGGCACAGACAGCTTCTGCCGCAGCCTTGGGTGAGAATGACTGGTTAGTGCCTGCTTTTCGCGAATTAGGTGCCTGGTTGATGAAGGGAGTCAGCCTAGAGACCATCTACCTCTACTGGTACGGTAACGAATGGGGCAGCCACTTCCCAGAGAACGTCCGCATGCTGCCGATTTCCATTCCGATTGGTTCCCAACTAAATCATGCCGTTGGCCTTGCCATGGCGTCAAAATACAAAGGTGAGAGGGATGTTGCGCTTGGCTATGTTGGTGATGGTGGTACTTCTATCGGAGACTTCAGCGAGGCTCTAAACTTCGCTGGTGTCTTTGATGCCCCGGTGATCTTCGTTATTCAGAATAACCAATATGCTATCTCTGTCAAACGTCAGATACAGACTAGAGCAGCAACACTCGCACAGAAAGCTGTCGCTGCTGGTATTCCGGGTATTCTGGTTGATGGGAACGATCTCTTGGCGGTGTATGCTGCAGTTAGCGAGGCAGTCGAGAGAGCGCGAGCTGGGCAGGGGCCAACGCTGATTGAGGCTTACACCTACCGCTTAGGCGCCCACACCACGTCTGACGATCCAACTAAGTATCGCGAAGACAACGAAGTAGTCGAATGGAGAGCAAAAGACCCCGTTAAGCGCGTTAAACAGTATCTGATCGCTCAGGGGCTCTGGAGCGAAGAACAAGATGCCGCTCAGAGTACTGAATATGAAGAGTACGCTCTCGAAGTATTTCGCAAGATCGAAGAAACCGGAGATCCTCAGGTAGAAGACCTCTTCAAGTACACCTACAAGGAGATGCCGGAGCATCTTGAGGAGCAGTTAAGTGAATACCTTCAGTACCTCGAAGGGAAGGTGAAGTAGCATGGCCCTTTTGAACCTGATCAGTACGATTAACCATACCCTTGACTATGAAATGGGTAGAGACGACCGGGTTGTGGTCTTTGGTGAAGACGTGGGTGTGGAGGGCGGCGTATTTAGAGCCACTGTCGGCCTACAGGAAAAGTATGGTGCCGACCGCTGCTTTGACACTCCGCTGGCCGAAGGTGCCATTGTTGGTATGGCTGTTGGTATGGCTATCAATGGCCTGCGGCCAGTGGCAGAAATACAGTTCTCTGGATTCATGTATCCTGCCTATAACCAGATCGTTTCGCATGTTGCCCGTATGAGAAACCGCACGCGGGGCCGGCTGCACCTGCCCTTAGTAATCCGGATGCCTCACGGTGGTGGCATTCGGGCCCTGGAGCACCACTCTGAAAGCTTAGAAACTATTTTGGGGCATATCCCAGGCCTCAAAGTTGTTGTCCCTTCGACCCCCTACGATGCAAAAGGCCTTCTTCTTTCCGCAATTCGTGACGATGATCCAGTGATATTCTTAGAACCATCCAAGATCTATCGCGCCTTCCGCCAGGAAGTCCCGGAAGGTGACTATACCATTCCCATCGGCAAAGCTAAGGTAGTCCAAGAAGGAGAGGCAGTAACGGTAGTAACTTGGGGTGCCTATGTCCATGAGACACTAAAGGCCGCTGAACAGTTAGCCAATGAAGGAATTGATGCTGAGGTCATCGACTTGAGAACCATCTCTCCAATTGACCGTGATACGATAATCAAGTCGGTCAAGAAGACTGGCCGGTTTGTCGTTGTGCACGAAGCCATGAAGACCTACGGGCCAGGCGCCGAGCTCATCGCCCTGGTGAACGAAAAGGCATTCCTTTATCTTGAGGCACCGCCAACTCGTTTGACCGGGTTTGACATCACTATTCCGCTGCCCAGGGGCGAGCATCACTACTTCTTGGACTCAGACCGTATTGCTGCTGGTATTCGCAAGGTCGTCAATTTCTAGGGGGTGAGACTGTGTTAGAATTTCGATTTGCCGATATTGGGGAAGGCATCAATGAAGGTGTCATCCTCAAGTGGCTCGTTGAAGTAGGCCAGGAAGTAAAAGAGGGAGACTCCCTATTCTTGGTTGAGACAGACAAAGTTAACGCCGAAATCCCGTCCCCGGCCGATGGGCGGATTGCCGCCCTTCTGGCCAATGAAGGGGATCTGATTACCGTTGGCCAGGTAGTAGTTCACATTGATACTGGAGATGGAGATGTGGCTCCCACAGTGCAGCCTTCTGAGCAGATCGATTCGGTTAAGGAAGGCGATGATGACGATGCTGGAGCAGTTGTTGGCGCTCTAGTTAGCTCTTCAGCTGTGCTGCCGTCCAGTGTCGAGCGGGCCGAAGAGGGAGAAGAGATTCATGCGGGCCGCCGAAAAGTGTTGGCCACGCCTGTTGCCCGAAAGCTGGCTCGGGACCTCGGTGTTGATATTACAACTATCGAAGGTACTGGCCCTGGCGGTAGGGTGATGAAAGAAGATATCCGCCGCGCGGCTGCTCAGCCCCATGAGGCACCTGCACAAGTCCAGCCAGCCGCAGTCTCGCCTGCCCCTCTGCCGGAAGGGCCGAATGAAGAGCGCATTCCACTCAGAGCTCTTGATAAAGCGATCGCCCGCAATATGGCCCAGTCTAAGCGGGAGATTCCGCATGCTTACGTTATGAAGGATGTGGACGTGACTGAACTCGTCGCCTTTCGGGCCGAAGCGAAGATCTTGGCAGAAGAGCGTGGCCTGAAGCTCACGTACCTGCCGTTTATCGTGAAGGCGGTTACCCTCGCTCTACAGGAATATCCGAGGATGAACGGGAGTTTTGATGAAGCCGGACAGGTCATTGTGATGAAGAAAGACTTCAACATCGGTATCGCAGTTGACACTCCCGATGGCCTCTTGGTTCCTGTCTTGAAGCATGCAGATCGCCTCGGCATCTTTGCAATTGCTGAACGGATGAACGAGCTGATCGAAGCTGCGCGCAGCCGAACCGTATCGCTGGACGATCTGCAGCAGGGGACCTTTACAATCACCAACTATGGTGCCGTCGGAGCCGATTCGGGTATTCCGGTTATCCGGCCTCCAGAGGCGGGCATCCTGGGCGTGGGCTCTATCAGCAAGCGCCCAGTTGTAGGAGAAGATGATGAGATAGTCATTAGGCAGATCCTACCTCTGACAGTTAGCTTTGACCACCGCTTTGTTGACGGTGCAACTGCCGGACGTTTCTTGACAAAGGTAGCAGAATATCTGCAGAATCCTAAGTTGTTGATGCTGAGTTGAGAGGGGGATGCATGTGGCTCAATATGATATAGCGGTCTTGGGTGGCGGCCCTGGCGGATACGTGGCTGCCATCCGAGCAGCCCAACGCGGAGCCCGGACGGTGCTCATTGAGAAGGAAACTCTCGGGGGCGTCTGCCTAAATGTGGGCTGCATTCCGACTAAGACGCTTCTGAGAAGTGCTCAGGTTTACCAAGAGGTTATTGATGCAGCTCAGTTCGGGATAATTGTCGATGGGAAGGTCAAGTTAGACTGGCCGTCTATTCTCAGCCGGAAGGATAAGGTTGTCAAGCAGCTTACCGGAGGTGTCACCCAGCTCCTCAAAGCCAACGGCGTCGATGTTAAGCATGGATACGGCCTTGTGCGGGATAAAAATACCATTGTGGTAGACGATGAAGAGATACAGACGAAAAACTTGATCATTGCCACCGGTTCCCGGCCGGCCATACTGCCGATCCCCGGGCTGCAGGACGCAATCGACCGCGGTCTTGCCATCGACAGTACTGGGGCCCTGCAACTACAAGAAGTACCCGAGCGTTTTGTTGTAGTGGGCGGTGGGGTAATCGGCATTGAGTTCGCTGCTTTGTTCAGCACGCTTGGCTCGAAGGTTACCGTCTTGGAGAAGTTCAGCATTCTCAATGGGCTTGACGCCGATATCCAGGCCCACATGCGCCGTTTTCTCAAGCGCAGGGGTGTTGAGATCTATGAAAACGCTGACGTTCAGCGTTTTGACGGCTCAAGAGTGGTTGTCGACATTGGCGCTGAAGTACGTGAGTTTGAGGGCGATGCGGTTCTGGTCTCTTTGGGGCGAAGGCCCAACATTGATGCAGTCTCCAGCTTGGGCCTCGAACTCGATAGGGGAGGCATAAAGACTAACGATAGGCTTGAGACGAATATTTCTGGCGTGTACGCCATCGGAGACGTGAACGGTAAGCAGATGCTGGCCCACACCGCCTCGGCAGAGGGTATCGCTGCGGTCGAGAATATTCTGGGCGGTTCTGCCGAGATTGATTACGACAAGATTCCTGCCTGCGTCTACTCCTTCCCTGAGATTGCCGTAGTAGGTTTGACTGAGGAACAGGCTGAGAGCCGAGGTCATGATGTGCAGACGGGGATGTTTCCCTTTGCGGCTAACGGCAAGGCGTTAGCAGAAGGCCAGACGGAAGGCTTCGTCAAAATTGTGGCTGATAAGAAGTACGGAGAGGTGCTGGGGATCCACATTATTGGCCCACATGCCACGGACCTAATTGCTGAGGCAGCTAATGCCCTCCGGCTTGAGAGCACCCTGTATGATCTGGCCGAAACCGTGCATCCCCATCCAACACTTTCCGAAGCCGTGATGGAAGCTGCCCATGTGGCACTAGGCCAGCCCATCCATGTGGCAAGATGATTTTGCTTTAGAAAAAAGACAGTGCGTGTTTCCACAAACGGGAGCACGCACTGTCTTTCTTCATGTTGGTCATTATTCAAACAGGCAGTCGAGAAACTCGTCTGGTTTAATCCCCAAGCAGTACTGAGAAAAGTCTATTTCATCCAACAAAGCCGCTGCATCAGCTCTCCTGTAGGGTGTACCATTGAGCCGGCCCGCTAGCTCGGTGATGGGCAGGGTGCCGAAGAAATCCCCAAAGATCTTCATGTCCTGAATTAGTCCATTGATGACGTTGAAATGGAGCTCGAGCTTACCACCTGCGAAACGCTGTTCCTTAGTGATCTCACATTCTGGGGATTCGCCGAAATTCCATTCCCAGTTGTCATAGCGCTCAGCCTTAATCTTCTCAACTTCGGCGATCTGTTCAGGCGTGAGGATGATATCCGGGCCTGTCTGTTCTTCTTGCATGAACTTGAGAAGTACTTCTTTGAACTCCTCAATGGTGATCGGAGTCTTGAGATAAGGATAGATATTCGTTACCCGGCTGCGTACAGACTTAACTCCCTTGGATTGGAGCTTATCTGCCTTAACATTGAGAGCTTCCTGAACGACGGATAGGTCTGAGTTAAATAGAATTGTGCCGTGGTGAAGAAGGCGGTTCCGAGACCAATACTGCGCGTTGCCGGAGAATTTCTTTCCATCAATCGTGATATCATTGCGTCCTGAGAACTCGGCATTTACGCCTAGGCTCTGCAGAGCTCGTACCACGGGGCGGGTAAAAAACTCAAAGTTACTCACTACGCCCTTTTCTCCATCGACGATGAACGTGAAGTTGAGGTTGCCCAAATCATGGTAAACCGCACCACCGCCGGATAGCCTGCGGACTACATGGATGTTGTTTTCCTGCACGTACTTCAGATTGACCTCTGCCAGCGTATTTTGATTGCGCCCGATTACCACTGTAGGTTCATTCTGCCAGATAATCACATAGGGATGCTTAGGATCGAGATAGTTGATCGCGTACTCCTCTAAAGCGAGATTGAACTGAGGAAGTTTGCTATCATTTACTATGCGGATCATGGGGCACCTTCTTTCTACTAGTTCTTCTAAGAAAATCTTACGTTACCCGCTAAGTAATGTCAACTTGGAGCCGCCCGATGTAAAGAAATGCGGCAGGAACATCACGGTTCTCTGCGAAAGTATTAACATATATATCTTTGAAAGGGTGGTTTTGTGAAGTCACAGTTTCCGCAGGATTTTATTTGGGGAACCGCCACTGCTTCGTATCAGATCGAGGGGGCTGCAGAAGTGGATGGCCGTGGTGAGAGTATCTGGGACCATTTTTCGCGCATGCCCGGACGGGTAGTAAATGGCCATACAGGCGATGTGGCATGCGATCACTATAACCGCTATGCAGAAGACGTAAAGATCATGGCCGAGCTGGGTGTAGATGCATATCGGTTTTCTATTGCCTGGCCGCGGATTTTCCCAGAAGGTAAAGGCAAACCCAATGCGAAGGGGCTGGACTTTTATCAGCGGCTGTTAGATGAGTTGGAAAAGCACAACATCCGGGCCGCAGCAACGCTATATCACTGGGATCTGCCTCAGGCTCTGCAGGATAACTATGGTGGTTGGGTAAACCGTGACGTGGCCCTATACTTCCGTGACTATGCCGCGTACGTACTGGAGAGGCTCGGGAAGCGGCTCTTCCAGGTGATTACCATCAACGAACCATGGGTGGCTGCCATGTTGGGCTATGCGTTTGGCGTACATGCTCCAGGGATCCGCGACTACAAAGCGGCACTCCACGCCAGCCACCATCTCCTCTATGGGCATGGCTTGGCAGTCCAGGTTTATCGGGAGCTGGGGCTGTCTGGTCAAATCGGCATCACTCTCAATCTGACTCCATTCTATCCCCGCTGTGATGATCCGCGCGATGCTGATGCGGCACGCATCGTTGATGGAACCACCAATCGCTGGTTCCTCGATCCTGTGTTAAAGGGTAGGTATCCCGAAGACATCGTCGAGTGGTACAAATCCCGGGATATGATGGTCGATTTGCCTGCTGATGATCTGAAGGTAATTGGAGAAAAGAGTGACTTCCTCGGAATCAACTATTACAGCCGCGGCATTGTCGGCCACAGCGATGACGATCCGAGAGGCTATAAGCAGTTCAGCCCCGACAGCCCTGTGACCGATATGGGTTGGGAAGTATATCCTACCGGGCTTTATGATCTGCTGACCAGGCTGACACGAGATTATGGCTCGATTCCGCTGTATATTACAGAAAATGGCGCCGCTTATCCAGATGTGGTCGAAGATGGCCGGGTTCACGATAAAGAGCGTACGGAGTATTTACAGAAGCATTTTGAGCAGGCGGCACGAGCCATTGCTGATGGAGTACCTCTGAAGGGCTACTATGTCTGGTCGCTTTTGGATAACTTCGAGTGGGCGTTTGGCTATACAAAGCGGTTTGGTATTGTTTATGTGGATTACGATACGCAGAAACGTATCATTAAGGACAGCGGCCTGTGGTACAGAGATTTTCTCAAGGGGTAAAGGATTGAGAGAGCCAAAGAAGAACAAAGGGGAGCGCTTTAGCTCCTCTTTTCATTTCGGGAGATAATTCCACAAAAAAACAAACCTCACCAGCTGGTTGGGCGGCAAGGTTTGTTGTCCGGCGCTTAAACTACTCGGCCTGAACCAGTTCACGCACTCGCTCCACAACTTCCGGCGATGTTAACTGCTCTATCTGCTCCCATGAACTAGGTGTGGCGGCGCTGATAAATTCGCTGATGATCTTTGTGCCTGTGCTGTTCCACACCGTAAGCTTTGGGCGGTCTCCTTTATCTCTCAGTCTGACGAAAAAGTCTCCTACTTGAAACATTGTGTTCATGGCGCATTCCCCCTTTGGTCTTTGCTTAATAAATACCCCTTTTGCCCAAGAAAATCCTGCTTGATTTTACTTATTCCGACAAGGAAATGTTTGGCCTCAAAAAGGTTATTCAACATTCTGGGATAAATACTAGAGGGAGTGTACGAAGTTGGGAGAGACAGAAATGTTCAAAGAACTCATCCAAGCAGTATTCTTAATATTTGCCGCAGAAATGGGCGACAAGAGTCAGATTATCGCCATGGCTTTCGCCATGCAGTACAGTCTAGGACAGGTTTTAGCAGGTGTGGCTTTGGGGGTTTTCCTAAATCATGGTTTGGCAGTAGCTCTAGGAGCCTATTTGGCACATATTGTGCCGCTGCATATCATCCGTCTAGCTGCGTCAATCGGATTCTTAGCGTTTGGCCTGCTCGGTCTCATGAACGGTGATGACGAAGAAGAGTCGAAGTCCTTTATGCTTGGGCATCCCGTTCTAATTGTGGCACTAACGTTCTTCATCGGAGAGTTGGGAGACAAAACGCAGCTGACAACAATCGCCTTAGCATCAAACGCCGTATATCCTGGTGCGGTGCTGGCAGGTACTGTCTCTGGGATGGTGCTCACTAGTCTGGTGGGCATTCTTGTCGGTGCCAAGCTGGGGGAACGAGTACCTGAGACCGCTTTGAGGCTGTT
>JAAYMS010000175.1 GCA_012521295.1 Bacillota bacterium | reverse complement strand
TCTGTGCACGTTCATGTATCTGGGTATACCGGGATCTTTCCCGCTCAAGCGTTAACGCGGAGCTTCTTGCGGAACTACAGTAGTTCCATAATCCTGCCCGGAGGTGAACCCCCTATGTGTCGCCAGCTAGGTAAGACCCGTTCAGATGTGCTGTCTCTTGTGGAGGAACACCAAGTCCGTTTCATCGACCTCCAGTTCACCGACGTCCTCGGAGTACTGAAAAGCGTGAGCCTGCCTGTGAGTCAAATTGAGCAGGCCCTTGACGGCAAGATCATGTTTGACGGTTCCTCCATCGAGGGTTTCACTCGCATTCAGGAGTCAGATATGTACCTGCGGCCTGACTACGACACTTTTTCCGTTTTGCCGTGGCTGACCAAAGACGGGACAGTGGCTAGGTTGATCTGCGACGTGTACACCCCCCAGGGAATGCCCTTCGCCGGCTGTCCGCGCAGCGTTTTGAAAAAGGTTGCTGCCGGCGCACAGCAGCAGGGCTTCGAGCTGCTTGCTGGCCCGGAGCAAGAGTTCTTCCTGCTCGAAACCGATGCCAAGGGCCGCCCCGTCCTGGCGCAGCATGATGCCGGAGGCTACTTTGACTTGGCTCCCATCGATCGGGGGCTTGATGCCAGGCGTGACATGGTCATCGCGCTGCAGCAGATGGGCTACGAAGTGGAAGCGTCTCACCATGAGGTGGCCCCCGGCCAGCACGAGATTGATTTCAAATATGACCATGCCCTCAGGACTGCAGACAACATTGTGACCTTCAGAATGGTGGCCAAAGCGATCGCGGCAAACTACGGACTGTACGCTTCCTTTCTGCCGAAACCTTTCTACGGCCAAAACGGTTCAGGGATGCATACGCACATGTCTCTGTTCCACAACGGCAGCAACATCTTTTATGACCCTGCGGGCCCCAATGGACTTAGTCAGACGGCCCTCCATTTCATCGGCGGCCTGCTCTATCACGCCCGGGGAATCGCCGCGGTGACCAATCCCCTGATCAACTCCTACAAACGGCTCGTCCCTGGATACGAAGCTCCCGTCTATGTATGCTGGTCTAGTTCAAACCGCAGTGCTTTGGTGCGCGTTCCCGCAGCCACGGGCAGCTCCACGCGGGTGGAGCTGAGAAACCCAGACCCGGCCGTAAACCCCTACTTGGCCCTCGCCGTCATGTTTGCAGCAGGCCTGGATGGTATTGCTAAGGAAATCGCACCGCCCCCCGAGTTCCTGCGCAACGTCTTTGAGATGAGTGAAAGGGAGAAGGCAGAAGAAGGTATTGTGAGCTTGCCTGGGAGTCTGCGTGAAGCCCTTGACTCTATGGAAAGAGATGGCCTTGTCAGAAGCACGTTAGGCGGACACATTTACGAAGCTTTTGTGCGTGCAAAAACCGCAGAGTGGGACGAGTATCGCCAACAAGTCACCACTTGGGAGCTGAACCGCTATTTGCCCATTTATTAGGCAGAAGAAACGGTGTGCCTGGGGTGGCACACCGTTTTCTGCTTCTACAGCGCTATATTTACATTGTAGTCCAGCAACCAGCTGTTCAGCTGGAGCAGATAGCCAAACAGCTGGTCTTTCCGCATCAACTGGCCAAACCAAGGCAGATCAAACTCACTCGGTGAGGTAACCAGCTGCGTGAGGTAGTCAATGTCAATGAGCTCATGGAGAGGAGCGGTATGATCGGCAAGCACTCTCAGGAAGCTTGAGCGCACCAGCTCACCGTACGTGGGCTCAAACGTTTTGGGAAAGGGATTCTTCGGGCGGGTGCGAACCGATTCAGGCAGCACGCCGCGCAGCGCTTCCCGCAGCACTCCCTTGCGCTGCCCCCCCGCGTTTTTCATCGGCCACGGAATATTGAAGGCATACTCCACCAGACGGTGGTCACAGAACGGCACGCGCACTTCCAGTCCCGCGGCCATGCTCATGCGATCCTTGCGGTCCAGGAGAGTGGGCATCCACCTGGTCAAGTTGAGGTAGAACAGGCTGCGTATGCGCTGCTCTTCCCCTGACTCGCCTGGTAGATGCGGCACTTCAGCGAGGGCTTCGGCAAGCCGCTCCTGGACATACCTTTCGGGAGAAAACCGTTCTCTAAGCCAGGGGGCCACGAGGCGGGTACGGAGGTTAGTATTGGGTGACCAGGGGAAACGGCTGAGATCGTCAGTACTGTAGAACCACGGATAGCCGCCGAACACCTCATCTGCGCACTCACCAGAAAGAGCAACGGTAAACCGCTTCTTCACTTCCACTGACAGTAAATACAGCGAAGCATCAATATCTGCCATTCCGGGAAGGTCCCGGGCATGCAGGGCGGTGCGGAGCGCAGCCGCCAGTTCTTCGCTCGTCACCAGCACAGTACTGTGTGACGTTTCGAGTTCCTGTGCCGTCCTGGCCGCCCAGGCGGCATCGGTATCAGGTTGGAAGCTGGTCGGCACGAAATGCTCCGCGCTGCCTGCAAAGTCTAAGGCGAAGGTGGCAAGCTGCTGCTTACGCTCGCTCTCCAAGTAGGAACCGGCGATGGCTGTGATGGCGCTCGAGTCGAGCCCGCCAGACAGAAACGTGCACAGGGGGACATCCGACACAAGCTGGCGCTGCACCGAGTCTGCGAGCAGCCACCGCACATGGGCGATCGTTTCGGGTAGGGATTCATTGTGGTCGCTCGGTTCCAGCTGCCAATAGCGGTGCTGACGCAGTCCCGACTCTTGGGTGTACCAGGCATACCATCCCGGGCGCAGCTCCTGAATCCCGCAGAAGACGCCGTGGCCGGGGGTACGCGCCGGGCCAATAGCGAGCAGTTCCAACAGCCCATCTGCACCAACTTCGGCTTTGACCATAGGGTGAGCCAAGATGGCTTTCGGTTCCGATCCGAACAGCAGGCCATGGGGCAGCAGGGCGAAGAAGAGGGGTTTTACGCCCAGGCGGTCCCGGGCTAAGAACAGCTGACGATCACTGCTGTTCCAAACCGCGAAAGCATAGATCCCATTTAGGCGTTGGAGGCATTCTTCGCGCCATTCTATGAAGGCGTAGAGGAGCGTTTCTGTATCGGAGTACCCAGAGAAACGATAGCCCAAAGACTGCAGTTCGCTGCGCAGCTCAGGAGTATTGTAGAGTTCTCCGTTATACACAAGGACGTACTCTTTTTCGCGCTCGCAGCGAACCACGGGTTGCTTGCCTCCCTCAGGGTCCACGACGACCAGGCGCCTTTGGGCCAGCCCAGCATGATGATCGGCCCAGAATCCCTGATCATCTGGTCCTCGGTGAGCGAGTATTCCAGCCATTTTCTTCAGCGTTTCCTCGGCTTTAGACAAGTCATGCCTCCAGTCAATCCAGCCGGCTATTCCACACATAATACCACCTCTCGTGCGGGCTTTCGCAGCTAGGGTATTCCTTAGTGCCGCCGGTTGGACTACTGGCAAGAGCGAAGTACCGGTATACAAAAGAAAGCCGATACCGAGAAAGGGTATCGGCTCTGCGGCACATGTGACATACTCACTGCTCTGCTGTGTCTGGGCACACCACGAACGTTGGGCACCCAGCCTGCTTTCCGTCGCCTTGCTTGACAGCTATTCCTTAATTCCACCTAAGGTCAAGCCGTGCACGAAGTATCTCTGCAGGAAGGGGTATACCACGACGATGGGCACGCTCACGATGATGGTCATGGTAGCCCGGATGGCCCTGGGTGTGACCGTGTTCGTGGTTCCGGCGGCAGCTCGAGACAGGGCCTGGAGCAGCGATCCTGACATGGTGTTGGCGCTCTGCAGTACCTTCATCAGCTCGTACTGTAACGTGCTGAGCTGGGCATTGGCCGAGTTGTAGAGGAAGGTGTCAAACCACGCATTCCAGTTATCCACCGCGATGAAGAGGGCGATGGTGGCCAGAACCGGCTTGCACAAGGGCAGGATGATGCGCAGGAAAATGGTGAACTCACCCGCCCCGTCAATGCGCGCCGACTCCACGTAGCTGTCCGACAGGCCGGCGATATAAGTCCGAATGACGATCAGGTTAAAGGCGGAGACCAATCCCGGTACCACATACACCCAGAAGCTGTTCACCAGCCCCAAAGAGCGCATGAGGAAGTAGGTAGGCACCAATCCTCCGTCGATGTACATGGTGAGAACGTAGATGAAGGAGACCAGTCTCCTGAAAACGAACTCCTTGCGGCTGATGATGTACGCCACCATGGCTGTGCAGAAGGTACCCAAGCACGTGGATAGGATTGTCCTGGCTGCGGAGACCAAAGTGGCATGGTAAATCTGGCTGCGGGTCAGCAGCGTCTGATAGTTATACAGCGTGAACTTCCGCGGCCAAAGGGTGATTCCTCCCCTGGAACTGTCCATCGCGTCGTTGAACGAAACGGCCAGCGTGTTCAGGAAAGGGTACAGGGTGACTACCACCAGGAAAATCAGGCTGAGGTAGATGACCACATCGATAACGATGTCTTCCCAGGTTTTGCGTCCAACTCTAATCATGCTTTTCACCCCCACTGTGGTTCTAAGGCTCCACTACACCAAGCGTTCCTGGCCCCACCGCTTCGCCAGCTGGTTGGCGCTGAACACCAGGATGAGGCTGACAACGCTGCGGAAGATACCGACTGCGGTGGCGAAGGAGTAGCGCATCATTTTGATTCCGTAATCAAGCTCGTAGATGGTGAAGACCCTGGCGTAGTCGATCACTCGTCCGTTTTGGAGCAGATACTGCTGTTCAAAGCCTGCGCTCAACACCCAGCCTAGGTTCATGATCAAGAGAACGCTGATGGTGGGCCGGATAGACGGCAGGGTAATGTACCAGATCTGTTTCAGCCTTCCCGCTCCATCGATCATGGCCGATTCGTAAAGGGTGGGGTCAATGGCGGCTATGGCTGCCAGATAGATGATGGCTCCCCAACCAACCTCTTTCCACACGTGGGAAATGCCGATGATCCACCAGAACAGAGTCGGTATGCCCAGAAACATGATGGGCTCCTTGATGATGCGCAGGCTCATCAGGACCTCATTGATGATACCTCCATCTGTGGACAGGGCATCCCTTACCAGGTTGGCCGCGACCACCCAGGAGATGAAGTGAGGCAGATACGATATGGTCTGCACGCTCTTTTTGAACCACATGATCCTGACCTCATTGAGCATGAGCGCCAGAACAATGGAGGCGACGGTACCCATCACCAATTTGATCACGCTCATGGCCAACGTGTTCCTCAAGACCTGGTAGAAGACGGGGTCGTTGAACAGGAGCCTGAAGTTCTCAAATCCCACCCAGGTCTGCTGCAGAATGCTTTTGCCTGGCCAATAGTTCTGGAAGGCCATGAGCCAGCCCCAAATAGGGACATACCTGAAGATGATGACGTGAACCAGAAACGGGATAGTCATCAGGATGAGCACCTTTTGCTGCTTAACCCGGTGCCAAAAGGTCTTGCGCTGGACTGCACTCGCTGACGTAGTCATGGTCTCTCAACTCGCTTACTTTAGATTTATAGTGTAAAAGGGGTGCCCGAGAGCGCCCCTTTTACATTACAAGAACTCGAATTCTTACCAGTTCTCCATGCGCCAGTCGATGCCCTCTTGGTATACTTTCATCTGTTCAACCATGAGCGGCTTGATGTCCCTGACGTAGTTCGCCCAGATGCTCTCAAACTGATCGGGAGAGCTCATCACCAGCTCGGGTACGTAGCGGTTGAGAACGTCCTTCATCCTCGTCTCTTCGATGTGAGCCGGCGAGCCAGCTGGCATGGTGATGGTCCAGAGCGGGAAGTACTTCTTCGGAATCGGCTCGTTGAACAGATCCGAGAAGGACTTGACGCCGTAGGCATCCATGACTTCCTTTTCCGAATCGGTGCTGTCTGCGTAGATCAGATGCGGCTGGGTATCGGGGAAGAACATGTTGCCGTTCTCGTCAACACCCCTCAAGCTCGGGAAGGCGTTGAAGAAGTAGGGTCTGCCGAATACGTTCTGTACCCAGTCAGGATCCCTGAAGAGCTCAAGCTGTTCAGGGGTACGGTAATACAGGCCGTTTTCATCCACTTCATAGTGTACGCCTTCGATACCCCACTGCAGCAGGCGCTGGGTGTCTTCTCTAATCAGGTAATCCAGGAACTTGATGGCTCCCACTGGATCTTTGCAGTTAATGGTGATGCCCATACCTTGCGTCGGTTGTACGTAGGGGATATCACGCTGACGTTCCTCAACTAACGGATCGATGACGATGGGCAGAGGTACGAAAATGCTCTCGGGATTGTCCCTCAACAGGTAGTTCTGGGCTTCCTGCATCTGCCAGAACTGGTTGAATGTACCTAAGACCCGTCCGGAGCTCAGTTTTTCGATGTACTGGTCGTAGTTCATGATAAAGGTTTCTTTGTCTACAACACCCTTGTTGTACATCTCGTTGAGCTTCTGATAGTACTTCTTAGCAGTGGGAGAAGTGTGGTATTCCGTTACCACATAGCGTCCCTGCTGCATTACCGGTACAAACTCACCTTCGTTGGGATAGCCCATCAGGTGCTGCGGTACATTGGTGGTGGCAAAGCTGCGCCAGCCGTCGAAGAGGGTGATATAACCAATGGTGGGTTCGCCATCAATGGTGGGATGCTTAGCCATGTAATCCTCGATGAGCTGGAAGTATTCGTCCAGCGTCCTGGGAAGCGGCCAGCCGTTCTCTTTCAGCACCCGCTTGTTGATGAAGAAGCCCAGGGACGGATAGCGGGATGTATCGGGGCCGTAAGGAATAGCCTGAATCGGCAGCCAATACACGTTTCCGTCTTCCTGTGTCAGCATATCCCAATGGTTCGCATACAGACGCTTGAGGTTAGGAGCGTGTTCTTCGATCAGATCATTCAGGGGAATTAATGCCCCAGCGTCCTTTAAGAGGCTGGTAAAGTGGGCCGCTACTACCAGATCGGGATAATCCCCACTGGCAATCATCAGGCCGACTTTGGTCTCCAGGTCGCCCACCAGGGCTTCCCTGATCAATCTTACGCCTGTTTCTCTCTCAATAATGTCACCGACAATGGTCGACCCGGGGTAATCTGGTAAAGGCTCTCCTGTGAAGACTGTGAATTCCTTGAACTCCTGTGCAAATGCCGTTCCGCCCAAAACAAGAAGCAGCAGCAAGGGCAGGAACCAGAATC
>JAAYMS010000174.1 GCA_012521295.1 Bacillota bacterium | reverse complement strand
CCTCCCGCTGCGTCAGGGCGTACGCCGCTATTACGACAACTGTCTTTACTTCTTCAGCTTGCTGGCTTTGAGCGGCAAGTACCGCATATGGTCTAAAGAGGAGAAGTAATCCGATTTGATGAGCAGAAGATCAAGGGGATGGGTATGAGACAAAGCAAAGCACTGGACCTTACAACAGGCAGCATTCTTTCCGCACTCACAAAACTAGCCGTTCCTATCATTGGCACTTCGTTTGTAGAAATGGCCTACAGTCTCACAGATATGATGTGGCTGGGGCGTGTCGGTGCTGATGCGGTGGCAGCCGTGGGCGCCGCTGGTTTCTTCACCTGGCTGGCATCCGCTTTTCTGCTCCTAGCTAAAGTAGGAGCTGAGGTTGGTGTGGCCCAGTCGATTGGGGCTCGAGACACAAAGCGAGCCAAAGAGTTCATCCGTCACAGCATCCAGATTGCCGTCTCTCTGGGCGTGCTGTACGGGCTTTTCATGGTTATCTTCCGTCGGCCGTTGATCGGGTTCTTCCGCTTGGGCCCTTCCATCGAGTCAGATGCGCGTACGTATTTGGTGATCGTTTCAATGAGCATGTCGTGTTTCATGCTGAATCCCGTCTTTACCGCGATTTTTAACGGGGCAGGCGACAGCACCACACCGTTTCGGCTTAACGCCCTTGGTTTGGTGCTGAACATTATTCTAGATCCGATTCTTATCCTTGGATTGGGCCCCATTCCGCGGCTCGAGACTACGGGGGCAGCAATTGCGACCTTTATTGCTCAGGTGACTGTAACAGGGGCCTTTGCACTGCATGCCCGCACCAGGCCTGAACTCTTTTCAGGCATAAACCTAATTAAGAGAATGGAGTGGGTACGGGCTAAGGAGATTCTCCGGTTAGGGCTTCCGCCAGCGGTTCAGAATGCCTGCTTTGCATCAATAGCTATGGTGATTGCTCGGATCCTTGCTAATTGGGGCCCGCTGCCCGTGGCAGTACAGCAGGTTGGTTCCCAGATAGAGTCAATCTCGTGGCTGACCGCTTCAGGATTCGAAGTTGCTATGAGTGCCTTTGTGGGACAGAACTACGGTGCGAGGAAATGGGAGAGAGTCCGCAAGGGCTACTTCACAGGCCTCGGCATAGTAACCGTATGGGGACTATTTGCTGCCTTTCTCCTGATATTTGCTGCAGAACCGCTTTTTTCTCTGTTTATCCCCGAAGAAGAAGCTATACGTTATGGAGTCGTCTATCTGCGGATTTTAGGCCTCTGCCAGCTTTTTATGTGTGTAGAAATCATGACTGCCGGTTCCTTCATCGGCCATGGGCAGTCACTACCACCAGCCGTAGTGAGCATTGGGTTCAATCTGCTGCGGATTCCGCTAGCGCTGATCCTGTCCTCCACATCTTTGGGCTTAGAAGGCGTGTGGTGGGCAATTACCCTCTCAAGTATCTGTAAGGGTGTGGTACTCAGTATTTGGCATCTGCGCTTCTTGAACCGATACGCTGGCAGAACAAGAATGTCCCGAACAGTGGAGAACTAATTACAGCGCGAAATCAGCCCTGGTTCTTACCAAGGCTGATTTTTACTTTGCGAAAAAGGCTGGATAGGTCAACTCCTAGATCGGGGAACACAATGGAACGGGCTTGGTCTGGTGCTTTGTATGTCATGTGCCGGGAGATATCGCCTTCTTCGAAACCGTACACTAAGATAGACTCATTTTCAGGATCGACTACCCAGTACTCTTTGACGCCGCCGGTCATATAGAGTTCCATCTTCTTAATCAGATCAATACGGCGAGTGCTTTCAGACAACACCTCACAGATTAATGTCGGGACGCCTTGGTAATACCCCTCACTATCCAGATGATCCGCTAAGTCGCAGATTACCATGAGATCCGGCTGAACCACATTTATGTCGTCCGGTGACCGCCTAATGGTAATATCGTATGGAGCCGCGATGGCGAGGCAGGTACCCTCCGCCAAGAAACTGTGCAATAACGCGAACAGCTCAGCCACTACAAGTTGGTGAGTGGTCTTCGGCGATGCCAGCAGCACGATCTCTCCATCGATGAGCTCGAAACGCTCAGGCGAGTTCCGCGAAATCTCGAGAAACTCTTCATACGTCTTCGTCGAACCATAGGAGAGGTGAAGTGCTTCGTCCGCTAAGAAGTCAGGCTGGACCTTGCCCAACTTAGCTATTTCCTGCCCGTTGCGCGTAATAATAATCTCCTCTTCCTGGGCCATCATCAGGTACTTACCAAAGTTATTCTGCATTTCTGTAGAGGTGACTTTCCGCATCTTCCCTCGCCTCCTAGCACAAATTAGCTAAATTAGCTAATTTGACTATATCATAGGTTTGACGGATGGTCAAATCACTCGGTCCTGT
>JAAYMS010000173.1 GCA_012521295.1 Bacillota bacterium | reverse complement strand
TGGGGCGATGGGTTCCCTTAGCGCTGTGATAGCTGCGTACTGTATTGGCTGAAAGACCCCTGAATCGATGTTTGTTTTGTATCTTCTTAATGTGCCCACTGCCTGACTACTTCCGGCAAGCCAACCGATCCGCCAACCTGTCATGTTATAGGTCTTAGATAATGAATGAAACTCGACCGCCACCTCTTTGGCGCCGTCAATCTCTAGAATGCTGGGAGCTCGATAACCGTCAAAAGCAATTTCAGTGTATGCAGCATCATAGGAGAGGAGGATATCATAGCGCCGAGCCAAGTCCACAGCCTCTTCTAAGAACTCTCGGCCCACCACTGCTCCGGTAGGATTGTTGGGGTAATTCAGCCACATGATCCTCGCTTTTTCGAGAACCGGCTTTGGAATTGAGGAAAAATCCGGTAAGAATCCATTTTCCTTCAGAAGGGGCATCTTATATACCTCTCCTCCGGCCAATACGGTTCCGGTAGAGTATACTGGGTACCCCGGATCAGGCACCAAAGCCATATCGCCATGATCAAGGAAGCAGAAGGATATGTTGGCAATGCCCTCCTTTGATCCAATCAGGGTGGTTATTTCAGTTCGCGCATCGAGCTCGACTCCAAAGCGGGTCAAATACCAATCAGCTACGGCCTGACGGTATGCTAAAAGGCCAGCTGATGATGGGTAGCGATGATTCTCATTGCGATAGGCCTCCTGAACCAAAGCTTCTATTACCCTCTGTGGAGTGGGAAGATCAGGATCGCCAATCCCCAGGCTGATCACATCAACTCCACGCGCTTCGGCCTCAGCAACGCGTTCTTCAATTTGCGCAAAAAGGTAAGGTGGCAGGGCTCGCACCCGCTTTGCCTCTCGCATAGATTCCAACTCCTTACAGATTCAGATGCTCATCTTTCGCCCAGGATCTGTCTGACACTCTTTTCTCTTGAGAGGAAACACTCAGACAAGAAGCGAATGAGTTAATATTGATTCCTTACCTGGGGAGGATGGCTTTTATGATAAAATTCGGTACCGGCGGCTGGCGTGCGGTGATCGCGGAAGATTTTACGTTCAGCAACGTACGCCGGGTGGCCAAGGGAACAGCATTATACTTAAAAGAAATCGGACAGGCTCACAAACCGGTTGTAATCGGGCATGACCTGCGATTCTTATCAGGAAGATTTTCCCGTGCATTTGCTGAGATCTTAGCGCACGAAGGTATTCCTGTCTGGTTCATTGAAGACGTAGTGCCAACCCCCATGCTCATGTATGCAGTAGATCAAGAAAAACTGGCAATGGGGATTATGATTACCGCATCACACAACCCATCACAGTACAACGGTATCAAGGTCATAGTCGAGGGCGGCAAAGATGCTCCACAGGAGGTTACCGACCGCCTCGAAGAACTGATCGCCCCTATCCCGGATCTAAAGGCGCCAGAAACTGGCTTCTACGAGCTTGTTGAACAGGGTAAAATCCTGTACTACTCCAACATGAATGCGTATATCGACTCGCTGTTGGCCCAAATTGATGTCAAGGCCGTGCAGCGTCTTAATCTTAAGGTACTGTTTAACCCGATGTTTGGTGTCTCCAAGGATATTATGGCAATGTGCCTCGCATCACTGAGATGCTCCATTGACGTAATGAATGCGGGCCGTGATACCATGTTCGGGCAGCGTGTTCCTTCTCCATCTCGGGAAACCCTCCAAGACATGGAGTACCGGATGAAGGAAGGCCGATACGACATCGGCATTGCCACCGATGGCGACTCCGACAGAATCGGCCTCTACGATGAGCTGGGCAACTACATCGACGCCAATGAGATCTTGAAGCTGCTCTATTATTATCTGAAGAAGTACCGTAATGAACGAGGAGGCGTGGTACGAAATCTCACTACTACTCACATCCTCGACCGTATTGCTCATTCATTTGGTGAACCAGCCTTTGAAGTACCGGTTGGTTTTAAGTATATTTCACAGAAGATGGATGAAGAAGACCTTCTGTTGGGCGGCGAAAGCAGCGGTGGCCTGAAGATCCGCGGCCATGTCAATGGCAAAGACGGTATTTTGGCAGCGCTGTTGGCAGTCGAGATGCTGGCCAAGACTGGGAAAACTTTGAGCCAACTCCTTGAAGAAATCAACGAGCTGTACGGCACTCTCTATTTCGATTTCATCAACACGCCCTACGCGCCCTCTGAGCGGGCCCGTCTCACGGAACTGCTCATGGAGAAAAAATACGTGCCTGATTTCGGTAAAGAGATCCGGCAGATTTCGTATGTAGATGGCGTGAAGTTCTACTTCGCTGATGAAACATGGCTGTCCATTCGTTTTTCAGGAACCGAGCCTATCTTAAGAATCTTCTTAGAAGCACGAGACCGTGTAGACGCAGAACATCTCAAGCAAGTCATTCTTAATGACGGAGAACTAAATCTTACAGTAAGGAATGAGTTCTAAATGTTAGGTGTAATTTTAGCAGCAGGAAAAGGGACAAGGCTCAAGAGCTTAGGCAAGAACATACCCAAGGCACTGATCGAAGTAGGCGGAAAACCATGTTTGGAACACATTATTCTGGGTATGAAGAAAGCGGGTATTACCCGCTTTGGAATTGTAATCGGACATTTGGGAGAACAGATTGAGGAACGCTATGGCTCCGGAGCCGATCTGGGCGTGGACATTACTTATCTCCGCCAGGATCTTTCAGAATATGGGACAGGACGTGCGGCCATGCTCGCTGAAGAACTGGCCGCCGGAGAACCAATCATGCTGTCCTACGGTGATATCATCATCCATCCCGACAACTACCCAGCACTGCGGGAACGATCAGAAGGAGGCCGTTACCCCACTAATTCAGTGAACTGGGTAGACGACCCCTCCGCGGGAGCTGCGGTCTACCTGCGGCCCAATGATACGGTCGAGAAGATCGTCGAAAAACCCGCCCCGGGCACAGCTACAACAAACTGGAACAATGCCGGTATCTATGTATATCCGCCCATCCTCTTTGATTATCTGCGCAGGTTAAAAGAGTCACCTAGAGGTGAATACGAGCTGACAGATGCGCTGCGTCAGATGGTAGAAGATGGCCTAGAGGTCCGCTCACATCGTATAACAGGTTATTGGCGCGACATTGGCCGCCCAGAGGACGTTGCAGCCATCAACGAACTGCTCGCTCAGTTTGATTAGTGGCTGCGTTGGCGTTCGGCTTCGCGCATCATGCGGATGTACTTAAACAGCGCGATAATCGTCTTAGCGTCGTGAATTTCACCCTCGTCGATGAGGCGCTCCGCCTCTTTGAGAGGAATCCAACGTACTTTGATGTCCTCTCCGTCATCGAGGCGCTGCTGGCCATGGGTGAGGCCGTGGCCTAGAAAGAGATAAAGAACTTCATTGGTGTAGCCAGGAGTAGGATAGAGATAGCCCATCGGTTCGAGTTTGTCGACCTTGAAACCTGTCTCTTCCTCCAGCTCTCGGCGGGCGCATTGTTCGGGAGTTTCGTCACCATCAATGGAACCTGCCGGAAGCTCCAGCATATTGCGGTTAGCTGCCGGGCGATACTGCTCAACCATGAGCACTTGGCCGTCCTGAATCACCAGAACAGCAGCAGCACCGGGGTGTTCAACCATCTTAAATTGACGAACGCGGCCACCGATCCAAGCATCCTTGGTAATAAACCTAAACACATTCATCACCTCGTTGAAACTATTCTTGCCCTGGGGCAGAAGTCCTTTTGGGGCCTGGGTACAGGCCCCTTTTTCTTGTCATTTTTTCTGGGCTTTCTCCCGTTCGCTGCGCTTGAGGATCAGCTTGCGCAGGCGGAGCGCAGTAGGAGTAACCTCAAGGCATTCGTCTGCGGCAAGATAAGCCAAGGACTGCTCCAAACTCATCTTGCGGGGTGGTGCGAGCCTAATGGTATCGTCCGAGCCTGCCGCCCTCATATTGGTGACATGCTTCTGTTTGGCCACATTCACATCTAGGTCGCTGCTGCGGCTGTGTTCTCCGACAATCATGCCTTCATAAACAGGAGTTCGCGGCTCAATGAACAGCACCCCGCGCTGCTCGAGGTTTTCGAGGGCATAGGCGGTCGCAACGCCTTCTTCCCAAGCAACTAAGCTGCCGGTCTGCCTTTCCTTAATCTCTCCAGCCCAAGGGCCATAGTGAGAAAAGGCGTGATGCATAATACCGTAACCTTTAGTCTCCGTCAAGAAGGTAGAAGAAAAGCCAACTAAGCCGCGTGCCGGGACAACAAACTCTACCCGAACATGCCCCTCTTCGAGCGGTGTCATAGACTGCATCTGCCCTTTGCGCGTCCCGACAAGCTCCATCACAGCTCCGACATGTTCTTGAGGAACGTCTACAACCAAATTCTCATACGGTTCCTCGATCCCGTTGGGCCCATCCCGTAGGATCGGCTCGGGTTTGGTAACGCAGAAACTGTATCCTTCACGGCGCATCGTTTCAATGAGCACACTGAGATGCAGTTCCCCGCGGCCAGAAACTCGATACTGGTCCGGACTGTCAGTATCTTCGACCCGCAGCGCAACATTAGTACGTGCTTCGCGGTAGAGCCTGTCACGGAGATGCCGCGACGTAAGGTAGATACTGTCTTGCGCCGCAAAAGGCCCGTCATTGACTTTGAAAATCATGGTGAGCGTAGGTGCATCCACTTCTATGGCTGGCAGGGGTAGGACTGTCTCGGGGCTGTTTACGGTCTGCCCGATCTCGGCATCAGGAATTCCGCTGAAGGCGACAATATCGCCTGGTTCGGCCCGGGTGATCGGAACCATCTTCAAACCCTCAAACGAATAGAGCTGCCCAATTTTACCCTTCAGAAGGCCAGGCTTTGCGCTGTGTGAAAGCACCACTTCCTGCCCTGTTTCCAAGACCCCTCCAAACAAACGCCCCAAAGCTATGCGGCCTACATAGTCGTTATATTCTAGGTTGCTGATCAGCATCTGCAGAGGGCCGTCTAGACGCACTTCGGGTGCAGGCACGTGTTCGATGATGCCTTCAACCAACGGGATGATACTGCTGCTGCCCTGCTTGAGATCATCGAGATCAGGCGACGCTGCCCCTTTCAGAGCCGATGCGTAGAAAATCGGAAAGTCAAGCTGTTCCTCGTTGGCACCTAGAGCAGCAAATAAGTCAAAGACTTCATCGACTACCCTATCTGGATCAGCCATCTCGCGGTCAATTTTGTTCACCACCACAATGGGTGCCAAACCCTTCTGAAGTGCCTTCTGGAGCACAAACCGAGTCTGGGGCATGGGGCCCTCCACCGCGTCGACGACCAGTAGAGCACCATCGACCATACTAAGAATGCGCTCCACCTCGCCACCAAAATCAGCATGGCCTGGGGTATCCACAATATTGATCTTATAGTCACGAAATTGTATGGAGACATTCTTGGCGAGAATAGTAATGCCCCGTTCTCGCTCTAAAGCATTTGAATCTAGGACCCGGTCTTCCACCTTTTGGTTTGCCCTAAAAAGGCCGCTCTGTTTCAAAATTGCGTCTACTAAAGTGGTCTTACCGTGGTCAACGTGAGCAATGATTGCCACATTACGAATCTGCACTAAAGCCCCTCCTTAAAAAAGTCTAACACATATCCTCTCCTGCACCAGGGGCTGCCAAGTACAGGAAAAGAGACAAGCATTGGAGAATCACTGTTTCAGTATAACACAGTCTTTTTATTGATAGGAGAGTAGGCCATGATTTTACAGTTTGGTGTTGAATTCAAAGAGTATTATGAACTGCTGGTCAGTGCCTGGGCGGCTTCCTTTATTAAACAGCAGGGACAGCTGGACCTGAGCCCAGACTGGTTTAAGTGGTGTACGGCAAAACTCTCTACTAAGAATTACGCTCTCCTCGATGAGGTCCGCCGTATGGATCCCTCTATTCCCATCGCACTGCTGCTCGCCTATCCTGAAGATACGGCCGCGGGCTTTATCGAGTGGGTCAATTCTCTCTCTGGCAATGAAGCTTTTGAAATCGTATATTCCTTTGATCCCAATGGCCAGCGCAAACCTCCCCAGAACCTGCGCAAAGCCTGCCAGACCTTAGCTGCGGGCCTCAAGATGTGGAACGATCTCTACTTCGGCCGTTTGGCTAAGCCCATTCTGCAGGATGTTCAGGTTCGGGCACAAGCAGATCAGGAGCGCACCCTCGAATTTGAGAACCAACCTCAGGAGTTAATCAAGAACCTGACACAGAGTCTAATCTGGGAAGCCCAGAGTGTGACAACCATAACTCTAATCCCACAGGCACATCTCAGCCCATGGCCAGTCTACCAAATAGGTGGAGATCATGGAGTTATCTTCTATCCAGTTCAATCAAGGCTCCTGAACAAGAATCCCGAGTCAACAATACTGGAGCGGCTTCTCAAGGCTCTCGGTGATCCCAGCAGGCTGCAGATCCTGCAGCTGATCGGTGAAAACGTGGTGCGATTCACAGATTTGGTTGAACAGAGTGGCTTGGCCAAGAGCACGGTTCATCACCATATCATTACCCTGCGTTCTGCGGGTCTCTTATGGCTTCATGTCAGCGATGATACGAGCACGCGCTTTAGTATCCGCTGGGAGACAATCAAGAACGTGAGCCCACTACTAGAAGGTATTCTGCTGGGAAAATGATACAGCGCTCCTATGCGCTTCAGCTCTGGTACGCATAAACTGTTACCAGAGTTGATACGAAAGGAGGCGTCTGTGTGTTATTCCCAGCACCACCTGCAAACTGCAGCGGTTTCTATTATACTGTCCGTCCGGGCGACACCATGTTCACTATCGCCCAGCGTTTTGGGGTGCCGCTGCCCGCGTTAATTGCGGCCAATCCCCAGATTCCCAATCCCAGCCTGATTTTCCCAGGCCAGGTAATCTGTGTTCCATCGACACAACCCGTAGTACCCACCGTAGAGTGCGGTATGCTTCTGTTCAGAACTGCCAATATACCATTTAACCCTGCAGCCGAAGCTGGAGGAATTGCCCGTGTGTTCCAGCGCCCCGGACAGGCCGGCAATGTACTGGTAGCAGCTATTGGGCTTCCTGCACCGCAGAGCTTAGGCGGCAATATTTATGTTGCATGGATCAGGCGGGCCAATGCTGCGCCCATACCGTTCCAGCTGCTGAGAACTTCTCCAGCCATTGAACCTGGCGTATATGTGGGTGCCTTTGTCTTTGGCGCCGGTGAGATCATTGCCCCATTCCAGGATATTGTGGTCACAGCAGAAGTTGGATTCCCAGTAATGACCCCCAATTTAAACCGCATTGCCCTGATCGGCCAGTTCAACCAGTGCTGTCCAAGGTAATCCTTAACAAAGCAACCCCGCTGATATAGTGCGGGGTTGTTTTTCATGTCATGAATTCTCTATCCATTTTTGGGCAAATATATAAGCAGACTATTCTGCAAAGGGGTCTCGGCCGTGGAACTTGCTCAAGCGCTTTTTTACCCTTCCTTTGTCTTGATTGTAACTGTAGCTGTGTTCATCATCATTCCCCGCACTGAACTGCGCCGGCTGTTCCCACCCGCTGCAGTCATTGGCGGATTAGGCGATGTGATCACAGTGTTCATCTTCCAGGATATCTTGGGCATAATCTGGTTTAAGAACCACGGTATCTGGGAATGCGCCAACCAGCACTTCTTCTCGCCCATCGGCTGGACGCTCGTGATGGTGCTCTTCTTCTATTTCTTCCCGGCAGAACACCGTATCATGCGCTACCTCTACACCGCATCTTGGGCCACGTTGGCGGTGGGATACGGCCTTCTCGTGCGCAATATCGAGCTCTACGATTTCAAGCCGTGGTTCTTCCCGCTGCCCATGTTCCTAACATTCTTGGGATGGTTCTCCTTTGCCATCTGGGCTTATTATGCTCTCGGGGCTGCCGAATCACCCGATTGAGCCGACTTGTGACAGGCCTCAATCACCGCTAGTACTCCCCGGCCGAAGGCCCCTGGTAGGAGTGGTTCTTGACCAGTGCGAATACAGTCGGAGAAGTGCTCAATCTCCAACTGATACGGGTTGCTCGATGGGAATGCAACTTCTTCACAGATGTTCCCCTTCTGCACCACGATCGACACCTCCGCCCGATCGGGCCGCCAGGGGCGGTTGATGCGGATAATGCCTTCGCTGCCAATAATCTCCACTCCCTGCCGGTCTGGCATGGTAAAGCTGCTGTCGATCACAGTTTTTCTATTTCCGGAATACTCCAAGACAGCGCACATCGACAGATCTACATTCGGTGCTGAAGGGCGGTAGACAGCAGAGGCCCTTACTGTATGTGGGACCTCACCGTAAAGCAGGTTCGACAAATGGATTGGATAGCATCCCACATCCATGGCGCTTCCCCCGCCGAACTCTTCTATCAATCGAATATTCGTTTCGTCCTTCAGTACAAAGCTAAAACTTCCGCGAATGAGCTGTACTTCGCCAATTCGGCCTTCTCGCAGCAGCTCTTCAGTTTTCCTAATCTGCGGATGAAATCGATACATAAAGGCTTCCATGAAAAGACGGCCTTCTTCTTCTGCTGCCTGCAGCATCTCATCGCATTCCTCGACATTGAGTGCCATAGGCTTTTCACAGAGTACATGTTTACCTGCACGCAGAGCCTTGATCGTCCACTCTTTGTGCATGCTGTTGGGAAGAGGAATGTAGACTGCTTCGATTTCTGGATCACGCAGAAGCTCCTCGTAGCTGCCGTATGCTTGGGATGCACCAAACCGGGCTGCAACTTCGCGGGCCTTCTCTAGGTTCCGGCTGCCCACAGCGTGCAGGACCGCATTGTGCGCATCCATCAGCGCCGGCAAAAACTGTGTACGAGCAATATTAGCGGTACTCAAAATACCCCATTTTACAGGTCTATGCATCGAAACACCCTCCACCTAGCTAGTTAACTTGCTTGCTTTTTTATTTCGAGCCAAGAGGTGTGATCCCTTTAATCATCGAATTTCTCAACGGACATGTTTATCTTGTTAGGAAACGAGTATATATAGTGTGAAAGAAAAAATACCCTGGAATAGGAGAAATCAATGTCCATTATCGATCAGTTTTTAGAAGACTACAAACAGAGAATGGACAGCTATGATCGGCTGGCACAGCTCTGTGCCATGCAGTGTGAGAACGGTCTACGGAGATATGGGCTGCGTGCGCTTGTGACGTATCGAGCCAAACGCTTGGACAGCCTGTTAGAGAAGGTAACATACCGAAATGAAGAAAAGAACTACCAGACCATAGATGAGATCTACCAAGACATTGTCGACCTAGCCGGCGTACGGATCGCTCTATATTTTCCCGGTGATCGCCGCGAAGTCGATGCGTTTGTACGTTCTCAGTTCACAGTAGAACGGATCAAGAACTTCCCCGAAGACATTGATTACAATTATCCATACCCGAAACGCTATTCGGGCTATTCGGCGCGTCACTACCGCATTCGTCTCAAACCTTCGACCCTTGCTCTTGAAGACCGATTCCTGTCCAATCTCTTAGTGGAACTGCAGGTTGGTTCTGTCCTCATGCATTCCTGGGCTGAAGTGGAGCATGATCTGGTGTACAAGAACCGCCTTGGTAAGCTTTCCCACGATGAATACGCCATTCTTGATGAGTTGAATGGACTGATGCATGCAGGCGAAATGGCTCTTGAAAGACTGCAGCAAGCGGTTAAGCACAGGGTACAGACAGAATCTCAACCATTCTCCAATCACTACGAATTAGCAGCCTACCTGTACGATTATCGCCGTCGGACAGCGCCTAGGGGTTCTCAGCCGCTGATCGGCCGCGCCGATATTCTCTTCAGGTTTCTGCAGATTATCGGCTTAGATACTGTTCCGCAGCTAGAACCAATCCTAGCCGGCTGCTCACCCAACTCGAATGATAAGCCCCTTGTCGACCAAATCGTTGAGAAGATCCTAGCCCAAAATGAGGAGTATCACGCCGCATACGCTCAAGCACATAAGGAGGTTGCTCTAATAGATCCCTTTGTGGGAACCCTCAACGAAAAGAACTGCTATCTCTCCGACAAAAAAGGTTTGGGATTCTTCATGCGGCAGTGGACAAAAGCTGAAGCTCTGCTGAGAGCAGCTGTAGGTAGTGTCCTCTCTAATGAGCTAGACAGAGATACACTGGGCAAATTGAAGTTCGCACAGCAGATGAGGGAACAGATTATGTACAGCGACAGCTGGCCTAGTGAGGAAGAGCTGACTCGAGCCGGACTCTTTCTGCAGTCAATTCTCGAAAATCTCTCTCAGCGCTACCCAGAAATAGAGGACGCTCTAGGCCCAGAGCTTCGGTCAGCAAATAACCTGTAAAGACCCGGTTAATGCCGGGTTTTCTCAGTTTTGAAGCAGGATTTACACAAGTCAGATGAGAATCCCTTAGTGAGTTAATTAACGAGGAGGGGCTCCTTTTGGACGTATATCAGAAGGCATTAGAGTGTCACCGTCAATGGCGCGGCAAATTAGACTTCAAGAGCAAAGTTGAGATCACCTCAGCCGCTGAACTAAGTATTGCCTACTCGCCTGGCGTAGCCCAACCCTGCCGTGAAATTGCAAAAGATAAGTCGAAGGTCTTTGAATACACGGGCCGGGGCAACACCATAGCCGTAGTATCCGATGGTTCGGCGGTACTTGGCCTAGGAAACATTGGGGGAGAAGCAGCCCTACCAGTTATGGAAGGTAAGGCCATCCTGTTCAAAGAATTTGCCGATGTCAACGCTATCCCTCTCTGCCTCAACACCCAAGACACAGATGAAATCGTTCGAGTAGTAAAGGCTCTCGAACCCAGTATCGCTGGGGTTAACCTCGAAGACATTTCTGCACCGCGCTGCTTTGAGATCGAAGAAAGATTGAAGAAAGAGACAGACATCTTTATTTTCCATGATGACCAACATGGGACCGCAGTTGTTGTTTTGGCGGGCCTAATTAACGCTCTGAAAGTAGTTGGCAAAGATAAGTCGGCTTCTATTGTAGTCAATGGCATCGGAGCAGCTGGTGCCGCCATCGTCAATCTGCTCCTCAAAGATGGCTATACTAACATAAAAGCCTGCGGCAAGAAAGGCCGCTTGATTCCAGGCGATCCTAATAACAACTTCATGCAGGAGCGGATCGCTCAAGAGACCAATCCTGAGGGCCTAGAACAGACACTTGCCGAAGCTCTGGTTGGCGCCGACGTCTTTATCGGTGTCTCAGTAGCCAACATCTTGACTGGAGAGATGGTCAAGAACATGAATGAAAAACCGATAATCATGGCTTTGGCTAACCCCGAGCCAGAGATTTCGGTCGATGAGGCCAAGGCGGCTGGTGCAGCAGTGGTCGCAACCGGGCGGTCCGACTATCCAAACCAAGTCAACAACGTTCTGGGCTTTCCCGGGATCTTCCGCGGCGCCTTGGATGTGAGAGCAACTGATATCAATGACGAAATGAAAATCGCTGCTGCCAAAGCTATCGCCGATATTATCGACGAGCCCACTGCAGAATACATTATTCCTTCGCCCTTTGACAAACGCGTTGCAGAGCGGGTGGCCGAAGCAGTCCGTCAGAAGGCACGAGAAACAGGCGTAGCTTGGGAGGCGAAATAGTGCGCAGTCAATTCGATCAACCCACCAATCGGTCTGGCTTAAATTCAATAAAGTGGGACAAGGCTGGGGAGATCTACGGCTGCAGTGACTTGATTCCAATGTGGGTGGCGGACATGGACTTTCCGCCACCCCAATCTATAATAGAAGCACTGGTCAGCCGGGCCAAAAGAGGTTTTTATGGCTACGAAGCGGTTCCCAGTGGCTATCTGGAGTCTTTTGCAGCTTGGCTCCATGACAGGCACGACTGGGATGTGCCTCAAGAATGGATCACCTACAGCCCAGGGGTGGTGAGTGGCCTGTCACTGGCATTACAGACCTTCACCCAACCCGGAGATAAGATTGTTATCCAACCACCTGTGTATCAGCCTTTCTTCTCAATGGTAGAACGCAATGATCGGCAGGTGGTGGAAAACCCTCTAATAGTAGAAAACGGGCGGTATACCATCGACTTTGCTGAGCTAGAGCGGCTCTTCCAGACAGGAGCAAGGACTTTCATATTCTGCAGCCCACACAATCCTGTAGGACGGGTCTGGTCGAGGGAGGAACTAGAACAGCTGGCCGCCCTCATTATCCGCTATGATGTTTTGACCCTTACCGATGAGATTTGGTCCGACCTAACCCTACCTGGACACAAGCATTTCTCTTTGGCTAAGGTGAGCAGCGAAGTGGCGGATCGCTGTATAACTTTTATGGCACCCAGTAAGACCTTTAACTTGGCAGGGTTTTACCTGTCCAACGTGATTATCCCCAATGAAGAACTGCGGCGGAAGTACAAGATGGCTAAGGCCAAACTCGGCCTTGCTGAACTTAACACCTTTGGAGCTGCCGGGGCCGAGGCAGCTTACCGAACTGGAGCCCAGTGGCTTGATGAGCTTCGGGAGTATCTGCAGGGTAATGTCGATTTCGTTCTCGACGAACTAGCACAGCGGATACCAGGTATTAAAGTGATCCCACCCGAAGGTACTTATCTGCTCTGGCTGGACTGCCGCGAGCTGCCGATTAAACACGATGAACTTAACCGCTTCTTTGCTCAAAAAGCAGGCGTTGCCTTTAACGACGGCGCTATGTTCGGTAAACAAGGTGCGGGGTTTCAGCGCATGAACATCGCCTGTCCCCGCAGTACTATCGCCCAAGCCTTAAAACAGATTGAGGAAGCCCTGAGCCAACAGTGATGAACTGTTGGCTCTTCTTTTTTCCTTTTCGATATATGTTAACAAACGAGCAGGAAAGAGTTATGACCCGAAGAAGTATTTAATTGACCAAATATTCGCGGAGGTGTTGTAATGTTCAGTATAGTGGCAAGACGCATGGCTGTTGCTGTCCTCGTTCTGGCTTTCGTGCTTGGAGGAATTGCCACAGCAGCAGCACAGCCAGTAAAAGTCGAGTTCTGGCACAGCATGACAGGCTCACGCTTGGACGTTTTGAACAAGGTTGTTGCTGATTTCAACGCTATTAACCCGAATATGCAGATTGAACCGGTTTTGGTAGGCACCTACGAAGAGTGCTTGGCACGGTTTAGGGCTGCTTACCAAGCAGGACAAGAACCGGGCATTGTTCAGATTTACGAAGTAGGAACCCAAGCTATGCACGATAGCGGTATGATCATCCCCGCTTACCAGATTCCGGAACGCTTAGGCGAGAACTGGGACTTCGGCCAGTACATCCGCCCCATCGTGCAGTACTACTCTAAAGACGGTAATCTGTGGTCTTGGCCCTTTGCATCTTCGACAGCCATGATCTACTACAACGCCGACCACCTCCGGGCAGCCGGGCTTGATCCCAACAAACCGCCTACAACTTGGCAGGAAATGTATGAATATGGGCTCAAGCTCATCGAAGCCGGTGTGGTCAAGAACGCACTCTCCTTTGGCTGGCCCGATTGGATGTTTGAAAACGCCCTCGCACTACACGATCTCGAGTATGCCAATATGGGCAACGGCCGTGAAGGCCGGCCAACATCTGTAAGTTGGCCAAATGAGTTCACCGATGAACTCCTCACCATCTGGAGCAAGATGGCAAGAGACGGCGTCTGGATCTACGGCGGTGCCGAATATAACGCCAACGGCGCCTTCCAAAGCGGTGAGATTACTTTCTTGATGCAGTCCACATCCTCGCTCGACGGAATCCTGAAGACTGTAGGAGACGCCTTTGAGGTCCGCACTACGTTCCTGCCGCGTCTGAGTGATGAATATCCTCGGGGCAATTCTCTGATCGGCGGAAACAGCTTGTATGTTTCTAACCGGGTAACCGACGAAGAACTGCGGGTAATCTTTGAGTTCTTCAAGTACATCTCCCGCACCGATGTAGCGGTTTACTGGCATAAGAATACCGGCTATTTCCCCGCAACTAACGCGGCGGTGAAGGCTCTCATGGACGAAGGCTGGTTCACTCAAAGCCCCAACCATCTGACTGCTTTCCTCCAAATTCTCAGCGGCAAGTCTGACACCAATGCCTCGGCCGGTATGAGAATGGGCCCATTTGCCCAAGCACGTGAATGGGTCCGGACGGCTCTCGAGAAAATTGCCAATGGCGAAGATCAACGTGCTGCTCTCCAATACTCTGCCGAGCAAATCAATGCTCTCTTGAGAGAGTACAACGAGTTCTTCGAATAAGAGCTGCAGCAGTGTTCTAAAAACAACATCACCGGAGGATTTTTCCTCCGGTGATCTTTGCAAGCGATGAGGAGCACGGTTTAGGAGGTTTTCCATGAATAGGTTCCCTAATTATCGGTTCCTGCCATACTGGCTTGTCATGCCTTCAATCATAGTGATTGTGATATTCTTGATTTTCCCCTTTGCCCAGGCGATCAATTTGTCGTTCCACCGGGTTTCACCCTTTGGCCAGCTGCGCAACGTGGGATGGCGCAACTACGTGGAGATGTTCGCATCACCTGAGTACTTGTTCAGCCTGAGAAATACTGTTATTTTTTCCGCACTCGTCATTGGGGTAGGTTTGGCTGTTTCTCTCTGCATTGCCCTTTTGACTACCCAAAAAATCCGCGGAACCGCGTTTTATCAGATTGCGTTTATCTGGACGTATGCTATGTCCCCAATTATAGCCGGTGTCATGTGGTCTTTGATTTTTGATCCCTCCATTGGAGTTGCGACTCGCATCATCAGCGGCCTTACCGGTTATTCCATCAACTACTTTACTGAACCAGTAGCCGCATTCATCTTGGTAACTGCTGCTTCAGTTTGGGTTATGCTGGGGTATAATATCTGCTTTTTTGTAGCGGGGCTGCAGAACGTGCCTCATAATCTCAAAGAAGCTGCTTGGATTGATGGTGCTTCACCATGGCAGACATTCTGGAAGGTTACCTTTCCTCTGCTCAGTCCAACAACAGCCTTCTTGGTATTCGTAAACACTGTATATGCCTTTTTCCAATCGTTTGGAATGATCGATGTGGTTACGCAGGGCGGGCCAAACAGGTCCACAGAATTTCTAATCTATAAGATTTACCGAGACGGTTTTGGCCGCATGCAGGAAGGACAAGCCGCTGCTCAATCGGTCTTTCTGTTCGTAATAGTGGCCATCATCGGCGCAGTGCAGATCTATACTTCAACAAGAAAGTCGGTCTATGACCGCTGATCAGCCCAGACTGTCTAATTTAGGAAGGTGACCTCGCTGTGAAACGCAAAACCATTCAGGCCGTAGCTACTCACGCCATTTTGCTGATTACTCTGGCCTTGGTGGCTTTCCCCATGTATTACGCTTTCGTCATGGCGACTCATACCCACCAAGACGCCTACGCCTTTCCCCCGATTCTCAGCCCTGGGAGAGAGCTCTGGAACAACCTGAAAGAAGCTTGGAGTCGCGTCAATATGGAGACTCTGCTCAAGAACAGCTTAATCATTGCCGTCGTAGTATCGATTGGCAAGATTATCTTTTCCATTTTGGCAGCTTTTGCCTTTACCCACTTTAGGTTCAGGGGAAGCTGGTTCTTATTCCCTCTCTGTATGGTGACGCAGATGATGCCGCTGCCGGTGCGCGTAATTCCGCTTTATCGCATGATGGCTTCGTGGGGTTGGTTGAACACCTATCGGGCCTTAACGATTCCTTACTTTGCCAGTACTACAGGAATCATCCTCTTCCGGCAGTTTTACCTAACGGTACCGCAGGAATTGGCTGACGCAGCCCGGGTAGATGGGACGACTGCCCTGCAGTACTTGTGGCATGTTCTGCTGCCACTTTCCTGGACTAACATCGCTGCTCTGCTCGTGATTGAGTTCGTCTATATGTGGAATGAATATCTCTGGCCCAATATAGCAACTACTGCAGCTGATATGCGGGTAGCGCAGATCGGGCTGCGCATGCTCTACACATCAGAGCGCGGCGCTGCAGAATGGAACATTATCATGGCTGGGCTGCTGATCATCATGCTCCCACCTCTGGTCGTTCTGATTCTCTTCCGCAAACAGTTCGCTGAAGGTATTGCGATGCAGACAACCAAATAGCATTAAAGAAAACCGGCTCCTAGGGCCGGTTTTCTAGTACACGCACATCTAATTGCTCGTAAGGAATCTCAATGCCTGCTGCGTCTAGTCCTTCCTTAATGTTCTCATTGAGCTTGAAGTAACAACTCCAATAGTCCTTCACAGGTGCCCACGCCCGCAGGTAGAACACCATTCCATGAGGGCTGAACTCACCTAAGGCCACAAAGGGAGCAGGATCCTCCAATATTCCCGGGACCGTTCGTGCGGCGTTGAGCAGTACCTCTTTCACCTGTTGAATGTTCGAATCAAAGGAGACCAATACCTTGATGTTAGCCCGTCTGGTAGGGTTTGCAGAGTAATTCACTGCGGTGGCATTCGCCAAGGTCGAGTTAGGCACAATCACCTTCTGGTTGTCGGGAGTGTGCAGAATGGTATAGAATACCTGAATTTCCTTAACGGTGCCTGAGTGACTCCCAGCTTCAATGAAATCGCCTACCTTAAAAGGCTTTAAGAGCAGAATCAGTACTCCACCGGCGAAATTGGATAAAGAACCTTGAAAGGCTAAGCCAATCGCCAGGCCAGCTGCTCCAATGAGCGCTACAAAAGACGTTACTTCGATACCTGCCGTGGCTGCTGCAGACAACAGTAACAGTGCTTGTAGTGCCATGCTAAAGAGCGAAGATAAGAACGTGTGCAGCGACTCTTCCACCTTAAGCTTGGTCATCCGCCGTTCTGTCAGGTTAATGGCCACTTTTACTAGTTGGCGCCCCGCGACATAGACTATTATAGCCAGGACAAGCCTGCCAGCATACTGTGCCACAACACCCCAGAGATTAGATACAGCAGACATGGCATCCATTACAGCTTGACCTCACGTCCGAGGCGGGCAGAATCATAGATACCGTTTAGGATTTTTTGCACAGCCATGCCATCTTCTAGAGTTGCGATGGGCTGCTGTCCGAGCTTAATGCAGTCGATAAAGTGGCGAATCTCGTTGTTAAACATGTTCTCCGGCTCGGCAACTGGGGTGCAGTTCATGAGATAGCCAGCCTCTTCACCATAGATGCAGAATGGGTCAAGGCTTGCGCCCGCTTTGGTGCCATAGATCTCACTGAAGATGCTCCGTTCTTTGCCGTTGATAGCCCAGGTAACATCCACAGTCATTGATGCGCCATTCTTAAACCGGATTAGTGCAGCTGCGGAGTCTTCTGTCTCGAAAACCAAGTTATCGGTATCCAGAGCTTCCCAACGGCTGACACCTTTGGTCTTGTAATCACCGATCTTGCTGTAAGTCACGGCGCTCACACTCTCGGGCTCAGGCTTACCCATGTAGTACCAGGTTACGTCAATGGCATGAACACCCAGGTCGATAACGGGGCCGCCGCCAGACTTGCTCAGATCAGTAAACCAGCCTAATGGTGTACCACGCCGCCTTACAATACCGCACTTGGCATAGTAGATTTCGCCAAACTTGCCAGCGTCGGCCAGTTCCTTGATAATCTTGCTCTCAATCCGAAAGCGATTGACAAAACCCATCATGAAAACGACATTGTTCTTACGCACTGCCTCCGCCATAGCTTCTGTTTCTTCCACAGTCATGGCCATGGGCTTTTCGCAGAGGATATGTTTGCCAGCATTTGCCGCAGCAATCACTGCATCTTTATGTCCGTTGTTCCAAGTACAGACGCTGACGGCATCTAGTTCTTCCATACCTACCAGTTCATCCAAGCTGCGGACAGCATGCTTGAAACCAAACTTCTCAGCCACTTCCTTAGCACGTGATTCATTAATGTCGTAGACTGCATACAGCTCCACATCATCCTGCTCGAGATATGCCGGTATGTGAGCCGATTGAGCGATGTTACCGGCTCCGATAATACCGATTCTAATCTTATCTGCCACGTGTGCTCTCCTCCCTGGGCTAGAATTTATTGTAGGAAACAACTTCTCCGAAAGGTTTTCTGGGCCTTGCCTCAGGCTGTTCTTTGGGATACCCCACCGTCAACAGCATCACGATCTTGTGGTTCTCAGGCACACTCAAGAGCTCTCTAATCTCATCCTGAGGGTATCCGCCGATCCAGCAGGTTCCTAAGCCCATCTCCACAGCCAACAAGGTGACCTGAGTCATGGCAATGGTAACATCCACTATATAAGGTGGAATACCGCATCGCATCACCCGCTCAGGTTCTAAACCAACCCCTGCTAAAATCAAGGGGGCTTCAGCGGCGAATTCCTGCCCGCTGACTTCCGCAATCTGTTTGATTAGCTGTTTGTCGGTAACGGCAATGAACTTCCAGTCCTGCCGGTTCCGAGCGGAAGGAGCTAAATGGGCAGCCCGAAGCAGTTTGTCGACTTGCTCGCGACTGAGCTTCTGATCGGTGTAACTCCGGACACTTCTCCGCTGTTCTACTGCTGTCAGAACATCCATATACACCCTCCCCTTTCCAAATTGTAATATTGGCCACAAGATATGGAAATCCTGTAGCAGCGCATAAAAACGCGTGCCCCACTGTTGAGGCACGCATCTGACCAGAGACTAATCTTTCAGCCGCTGCTGGTATGCGTATTCGTCTTTAATCTCTTCTCGTTTTCCGGCAATGGCTTCTTCGCGGCGGCGGTTCTTTGCCAGGATCTGTTCCCTCTGTTCTGGAGGCAGATCTGGATTTCTGAGAGTTTCGTGGGCTTCTTCAAGATTCTCAATGGTGTTTACCACTTGCTCCTGAAGCCGATCCACGTTGTCGCTCCGGTCATCGGGCTTTGGGCGATCACGGCGCACAGCTATTCCACCTTTCTCGGCGATTTGCCCAGGCTTAGTGTGCACCTACCTTCAACCCTACATTCCCTAAACGAGCCGCCGCTTTTTGTGCTCTACAGTAAGGGAATGGCAGCCCTACTAAGAATTTTCGTCAGAGAAGAGATGATCACGAATCCGCGAGAATCGGCTAGAATCGGTAAGTAACCGCCAGGCGGACTTGGTCTGGAACCAGCTCCAGTTCACCCTCACCCACAGCCTTCAGGATCGACCCCTGAAGCTCTAGGCCCTGGGGCAGACGATACTTAAAGCCCGGCATGAGAACAGCACTCTTGTCCTGCAGGCTGTAAAGGGTGGCCAATTCAACGCTGTCTTCGAAGGTGAAGTTGTACGAGACTCTGCCCATCAGGTATTGACCAGGCTCAGGTTCAATCATGGGATCACGGTAGGGAGTGAATAATCCGCCACTGCCCTCATAGATATACTGGGCCTGAACGAGTACTCCATTTCCAACAGGCACCATATACTCAGCACCGACAACACCTTTCCATGCCGCTTCGTTCTGAGACATGGTAATCACATCATCTTCGAAAGGAACAGGGCCACCATAGGCTACCTCTGCTTTGACACCCCAGTCACCTAAGAAACCGGCTGTGGCAGCTCCCACATACCACTGTCTGCGGTATTCCCCTTCAAAAACAAGTTGTGGTTGTGGATTGAACGTGACGCTCATCGTAATTCCCGGCAGAGACTCAAAGCCGTAATAGCCGCTGAGCTGCAGATCCCAGCCCTGCACCGAGGTTTCAGCTCGCAGCCCAAACTCCATGTTGGTAAGTGATGGGTCAGGGCGCTCTGCCTCTTCAATCGCCTGCAGCAGAAGAGGCCCTGTAGGTTGAGATTCAAACATTCCGCGCATTCGGCCGCTTAGTTTCTGTGGAGAAAAAACGGGCAGCACTACACCGGTAACTGACCAATCAGGATGATAATATGCAGCCTGAACGCCCATGACCGGTTCACCACGAAGTGATCCTTCTAATAGCGCCTCCTCACTGAGGCGGGCAAAGTAGTTCGTGGGATTAAAACCATCGGCCGTTCCCCAGCTGATCACCTGTCGCCCAACTACGAGGTCCAAGGCATTGAGGTAAATGGCCATATAGGCTTCATCCAAGCTTAGGCTGAGTTGCTCATCACCTTCACGCAGAGGGTCAAAGAGCCCCTTCAGCGAAAGATACATCTTGCCTCTTCCCGCTGGTCTTTCTTCTAAGGCCAGCTTGAACCTGATAGGAACCTCGGTGATACCTTCCTCCAACTCATACACAGCGCCTGACTGCAATTCGCCACCAATCTCTGCCGCTGATGCCCACGAGCTCAGCAGCAGGACGATGGCAAAAACCGCTGTGATTGCCCTTTTGTACATCTTTTGCCCTCCTTTTCTTTACCGCCTTAGATAACGCAGGCTGAAGATGTCGTCAGAGATATCGGCCGAACTGATCTCAGACAGCCTGATAATGGTTCGAGTTCCTGCCAGCTCATCACGCATCTCTAAGTAGTGCGGAATGGGCTGGCCCTCTACCGTTCGATAATCATCTAACAGAAGCGTTTTTGCCAGTGAAGCTTGACCGCCACTGTACAGCTCAAGCTTGACTGGAAGGGATCCTTCCTGCAGAACCCACATCTTGATCCGCTCATAGGGCGTATCCGCTGTAGGGCTCAGGTCGAGAACGTAAACCGGCTGCCCATTCAACTGTTCATCTGGGAGGCGGTTTGCTGAATACTGGTTTTTATAGTCAAAATCTCCGGCAATCTCTTCATAGGTGAAGTCGGTCCCCATGAACTTATCACCGGCCATATTGGCCGCAATGCGCCGCTCTCTCCCCAAGGCAGGAAGGTAAAGCCACATTTGACTCTCTGCGTCTCCTTCCTTTATAGCGAGAAACTTCGTTCCTCTAACATCTGCAGGCCCGAGGTATTCCAATAGCTGGCTTTCGTTTTCTTCTTCCTGTTTGCGGTAGATGCGCAGGTTGTAGCTGCGTTGAACCCCCTGAGCGTTTTCTGTGATCATCTCCAGTTCCGCGGTTCCTGAACCAGCAAGAAGATTAGAAATCTCCAACTGCTGCAGAATCTCATCTCCTGTGAGTTCCTGCGCTGACACTAAACCACTACAGACAAGACAAGCAGCAATCAAGAACATCGCCATCCGCTTCATGCTTCTACCCCTTTCTAGCTTACGGTTTTCACGCAAATCCAAGAGCACTGGAATGATCAGCAGGGTTGCTGCGCTGCTGACAACCATGGTTAGAGCCATTAGGTAACCAAAGATGGCAATTGCACGGAATGATTCTGAAAAGGCCAGCACTAAGAACCCGGCCACCAGAGCAATTGCATTATAGATGATGGCCCGTCCGCTGGTAATACTGGTGTTGTGGACCGCCGCCTCGAATGAGGGTTGGGCGTCGCGCTCCAAACGAAAGCGACTGACATAGTGAATGGCATAGTCAATTCCGATTCCCATTACAAGACTTGCGATAATCGACGTCACCGCGTCAAGTGGAATGCCAATGAATCCCATCACACCGAAGTTTACAGCGATTGTGAAAACGAGAGGTACCAAACAGAGCAGACCGAGAGTAATGCTCCGCATAAGCAGCATCACGATTAGCCCAACTCCAATCGTAGATGAAACCAAACTAGAAATCTGCGTCTGGACATAGCGGTCCATTAGGCGCATCATTACCTTGGGAGTACCGGTCACCGTGACCGTGAGGTTCGGGCCGGAACCAAATTCCCGCTCCATATAATCCTCGACAGCTGCAATTACTGCGGCTAATTCTTGTGCGTCAAGGGTCTTCATCTGCGCGTTGATCAAGGCCTGCTGGTAATCATATGAAACAAGCGAGTCTAGGCCAGAACCTCCCTGCATTGTAAAGAGGAGCAGTTGCTGTGCTACTGCTTCACGCGTAGCGGGCAGCGTAAAGAAGTCTGGATCGCCGTCCCACAGGGCTTGATTCATGGTTTTGAGGATATCAACAATTGACATGGCATGGTTGATTGTCGCAAAGGAGTTAAGGTATGCTTGCGCCTGCTCGATCTTCTGCAGCACTTCTGGATCCTTAATTCCATCAGGCTGGCCCGTGTCAAACACGACGGCCAACTGCATACTGCCGCCAAAGACGTCTTCTACCAAAGCGGTACTGCGCCGGATCGGCGTATCTGCAGCAAAATAGTTGATGATGTTGCTTTCTAGCCGAATGCGGCTGGCTCCAAGGATCACAACAGCGATCAGTAGACCAGCGATAACAAGAACCCAAGAGCCTTTATTGATTGCAACCCCAGCCGCCGACTCCAATATTGATTGGAGAAGCCCGCTGCGTTTCTGCTCAACCTGTTTCTGCTTGGCCGCAGGCGGATTAACTAGAGACAAAATGGCCGGCACTACAGTAAGCGACAAAACCATTGCTGCGAACACACCAAAGGCGGTAAAAACTCCAAATTCACGAATCGGCTGCACAAAGGCTGTTACCAGCGAAATGAACCCGGCTGACGTTGTTAACGCGGCCATCACCACAGGCGCGGTTATGTCTTCGAAAGTTCGCTCCAGGGCTTCGTTCTTTTCGAAGCCTTGAGCTAAGAGCTCTTGATACTTATTGAGAATATGGATACCCGAGGCAACGCCAAGTGTTAGAAGGATGACCGGCAGAACCATGGAAATTATGGACACAGGCACCTCGAAATAAGCCATGAGGCCAATGGTCCACAGTAGACTCGCCAAAACGGTCATAAAAGGAATGAGAACACCCATTGGGGAACGAAAGGTTAAGTAGAGGACAACGATGATTACCACGACAACGAATGGTACCAGCTTCACCAGATCTTGGCGCATCGCATGTTCGGTGTAGTTAAAGACGTACAGGTCGCCGACAACATAGAATTCCTCAGGCCCTTGTAAACCGCGAACGATATCTTCGATTTGATCAACTACTTTCTGCTTCTCTTCGTCCTCCCAGGGCTCAAACTGGACCAACAGCATTGCGCCTGTACCATCAGCTGTGATGAGGCGGCCGGCATAGGGAGTGGTTTCGAACGCAGTTCTAAACGCTGCGATTTCTTCAACAGTTTGAGGAACAGACTCTGTGATTGGGCGGATATCAATTCCGAAGAACCCGCTGTCGATATACTGGATGTTCAATGGAGTTTCGACGCTGCTCACACCGGGCAGTGCGGCAATGGTTGCGGCTAGTGAGTCGATTTTGCGCAGTACTTCAGGTGTATAGACATTGTCCGCGCGCAGAGCTACCGCGAACAGTTCTTGGGACCCGAAGTCCTCGGTCACCTCTAGAAGCTCGGTTAAGACAGGATCATCTTCGGGAACCATATTCATGATACTTGCATCAAACTGCAGACGGGGGATAAACGCACCCAGCACCAAAGTCAGCACGACAGCAGCTGCAATATAAAGCCACGGCCGTCTGAGTATGGACTTGATCAGCCATTTCACTGCTACCACCTCACTGCTTTATTTAAAGAGACGTTCGAGCAGGTCCAGAGAACCAAGGACAGCGGGGTCTTCAGGTTCCAGCAGATACTGAATTGCCGTTCCCAAGTAGAGTGAGAAGACTAAGCGAGAAATCATTGCTGCTTCAGAATCGGAATGAGCAACCGCCTCAATTTCCTGCACAATCTGTTCCATAATGCCGGAAAATACCTCCCGCATCTTCACGCGGAAGGTCTCAGAAAAGAGAGCCAGGCCCGCCGAGTCGTAGATCACCTTAAACAGAGACCGCTCCTGGAGCAGAGCATCCTTGAATAAGGCGATCAGCCTGTGCCCTTTTTCCGCATGTGACTCGCTGAGGGCAAGGTTTTCCTGCAGCAGCTTATTGTACCGTTCGGCAGCCTGAGAAATCACCGCAAGGAGCAGGCCTTCTTTGTTCTTAAAATGATAGCTGATTTGGCTGACGGCCACATCAGCTTCCTGAGCAATCTGTCTGAGGCTCACGTTTGCATAGCCCTCACGGGCAATGCAGGTATAGGCCGCTTCTAGGATTTGATCTTCTTGCGTTGTATTCATGATCACAGTCTCCTTATATCAATCGGTCGTTCGTTCGAAAAGTTGTCTGACTTAATTATAACATATGAAAGGGTGGAGTCTATGCAGAACTTTTTCTTAGGTATTGCCCTTCCAGAAAAACTAGAAGCAGAAGTCGAAGAATGGCGGAGGAGATTTCGTGCCCCGAGGACTCGTCCTCATATCACTCTCATTCCTCCATTCGAGTGGAAGCACGAGTATCAAAGCCTGCTGCGGATAATTGAAGATGTAGAGAGTCGGCATGAGCTGTTTTTGATCAGTGGAGAAGGTTTAGGTAACTTCGGAAAAGCTGTGCTGTTTGTGAACGTAGGACTCAGTTCCGAACTCCAGAGTTTCCAAGAAGACCTGGCCGAGACCCTCGCTAAATACGGAATCCCGCGAGAGAAAAGGCCCTATCATCCTCACATCACTTTGGCCACCCGGCTGCGGCCGCGAGACTTTGAAGAATACCTGAAACAGCTAAATGGATTTTCTCCCAGCTATGAATTCACCTTCTCGGGTACAGCTGTGTTCAAACTTGTTACTGAGGGCAGGATCAAGCGCTGGGAACTGCAGCGAAAACCGTAACAAAAAAACCAGCCTGTTTTGCGCAGGCTGGTTTGTTAAAGTTCATTACTCTTATTTCAGATAAGCGTCCAGCATCCAGAGCTGTTTCTCGAGGTTAGCCAGTGAGCCAATCATCATATCAACTGTGACTTCATCGCCGATCTCCTGAGCAGTTTCGATGCCGGCCCGCAGACCGCCAACGAGGGTCTTGAAGTCTTCAATCACAGCCTTAACCAGATCGTTACTGCTGATGCCAACGCTGGGAGCCTCTTTGAGATCAGCAACCTTGAGGTAGTCCGCCATCGAAGCTAATGGGCGCTCCCCAAGTTGAAGGATTCGTTCGGCCACTGCGTCAATCTCCTCAGCTACGCCATCATACAGCTCTTCAAGCTTAGCGTGAATAGTGAAGAAACCTCTGCCTTCCACATTCCAGTGATAGTTATGGAGCTTCGTATACAGCACATGCAGATTAGCTAAGTACTTATTGAGATGTTCGACAACCTTCTTGCTGCCTTCAACCGGTAATCCAATAATGTTAGTACTCATCACATTAGCCTCCTCAGATAGTTTT
>JAAYMS010000172.1 GCA_012521295.1 Bacillota bacterium | reverse complement strand
TTCAGCCTTGCCTACGTGGCACGTCACTCTTGCCGAAGTCTACCGCTTGTCTATAAAATCAGTGCTTTTTGGGCAGGTCAGGCGGGTTCTTTGCTTCTCTGGAACCTCATTTTGGCGCTCTCCTTAGGACACATTCATGGAGGGCAGAAGTATCGAGCTGATGATCTGGACATTAAGGTCAGCATCTTGCCTAACGCAGTTCGGCTCTTATTCAATATCATCCTACTGTTCCTATCACAGCCGTTTGCCCCGGCAGATCCTATTCCACGGGATGGCGCAGGGCTTAATCCCATGCTGCAGAGCCTAGGAATGGTTATCCATCCTCCGATCTTATTCGTGGGCTTCAGTTGTTGTCTGATTCCGATTGCTACAGCTGTTGCGGAACTCTTATGGAATCCTGGCCGCAGGGAGTGGATGAAGCAGGCTCGTCCATGGGCGCTATCGGCTTGGGGGATGCTCACGTTGGGTATCGTTACGGGTGGTCTATGGGCCTATACCGAATTGGGATGGGGCGGATATTGGGCCTGGGATCCAGTGGAAAACGCCTCTCTCTTTCCGTGGTTGACACTATCTGCGTTTTTACATGCTCTGTTACTTCCCGATGGTTTCGTAGGGAAAGGGATGTTGTCGTATTGTCTGGCAGGGCTGACGTCCCTACTAGTTATTTTTGGCACTTACTTGACGCGCAGTGGTGTGCTCGATTCTGTCCATGCTTTTTCGAATGAAAGAATGGGGAATGTGTTTCTTGGGGCCCTCGTGATAATGGCCTTTTTTATCATCGGATTAGCCTGTTACCGGCGTAAGCATCTTCTCGGCACAAGAAACTCCCAGCGTACTACTGACGGGAAGACGGCGCTCCTCGCAGCAAGCATAGTACTGTTCGTCCTGATCTTCGCAGGCGTATTCTTAGGAACCGTGTTCCCGCTGATCTCCCACGTTTTCTTGGAGCGGGAAGTGCTTCTTGATGAAAGCTTCTTTAGTACGATTTCACTGCCGCTGTTCATCAGTCTGTTTGTCCTGATGGGGGCTCATACGTCCAGAAAAAGGGCTTCGTTAGTTATCCGTGTCTTGGTTGGTCTTCTGGCTGGTGCGATTTCATATCTCGCAACTGGCGGCCACATGTTGGGCAGTATCAGCTTTGCCGCGGCGGCCTGGGCGCTGGCTGGGCAAATCATGGAACTTCTTGGTACGCTCTTAGGGAACCGGGACCGGCGCCGAATCGGGGCTATTGCAAGTCACTTAGGCCTAATCCTTATGCTGATTGGGATCACCGGATCCTCAGTATTCGTAGACGAGATATATCAGGTTGTTGAACCAGGTGACACTCTAGAATTTGGCGGATATGTTTTGGAATACACGGGGCTCCAGGTACAGTGGGGTATTGACCGTTATAAAGTTGAGACCGAACTGACGATAGGGCGCGGAGGAAAGGTTAGAGGAACCTTATCTTCATCGAAGACGTTTTTCGAAGCCAATGACCAGCCTCATACTGATGTGGGTATTTTCACTACACCCGTGGAGGATCTGTATCTTAACTTAGCAGGCTGGCAGGGCCAGACGGCGCACCTTCATATCAAACGTTTAGCTCTTGTGAGCTGGATCTGGGCCGGCGCAGCTGTTGTTCTTCTGGGTGTGTTGGTTCTTCTCAGGGGTGATCGAAATGCGCGATCGACTTGAGATCAAGAACCTCTCGAAAAAACTTGGGAGCCGCATGGTGCTGAGGGGCGTCTCATTCAGTGCAGAGACGGGAGATCTGATCGTGCTGACCGGAGAAAATGGCAGCGGAAAAACCACTATGCTCCGCCTTCTGGCTGGCTTGAGCAGGCCCACGGGAGGCGCGGTGCTGTGGAATGGGTCGCCCTACGGAATTGAGCACGGCTCGATCGGCTATGTGGCTCACCAGCCGATGCTCTATGATAACCTTACCGTATGGGAAAACATGCAGTTCTTTGCCAACCTGTACGATAGGCCTCTTACCGCTATCGAGGGGCTGCTGCGCAGGATGGGCCTTTGGGTCTTTCGGCACGAGCTCGCGGAGATTCTTTCTCGCGGTATGCAGCAGCGGCTGGCCCTTGCGAGAGTTCTCTTGATGGACCCAAAGCTGATATTGTACGATGAACCATTTACCGGGCTTGACTCTGCTGGGCAGGAACTTCTGCGTGAAGCATTAGCAGGACAGAAGCAGAAAACCATCCAGATCGTGGTTAGCCACACTCCCCACCTCATGGCTGGCCTTTCGTTCAGACACCTGAAGCTCGCTGACGGGAAAGCCCATTGGGGAGGTGTGTCATGAACGGTTATCTGCGAAACATAAAGGTTGTTTATTTTCGAGATCTGAAACAGGAACTACGCGGCCTTGATGAGTTTCTGTCGATGGTTGTGTTTGGCGTAATGCTTGTGTTTATCACCAGCTTTGCCTTTCAGCTGACCGATGTCGACACCAGCCGAATCCTGCCAGCGGTGTTGTGGGTGACGATATTCTTTGCCTCGGAGCTGGCGGTGCAGCGTTCGTTTGCTCGAGAAAAGGAGAGAAACGCCATCGACGCACTGCTGATGGCGCTGGGTGATAAGAGCGTTCTTTTTTATGCCAAAGCACTTGCCAACTTCACAATACTGCTTGTCTTCGGAGTGATTATTCTCCCCGTCTTGTGGATCTTCTGTGATGTCTCCCTTCGTGGGGTGAATCTATGGCTGTTGGTGTTTTCTCTCGTATGGGGAAGCTGGGGATTAGCGGCAGTGGGCACTATGTTGACTGCTATGACAGTGCAGCTGCCGAACTCGCGGCTGCTGCCGATATTGATGTTCCCTCTGTTAATTCCTTTGTTCATCGCTGTGGTACGCTGTACAGACTTGGCGATTCTAGGAGTAACAGAGGGGGCCTTGGGCTGGGTTTACTTCGTAAGTGTCTATGATCTTCTCTTTAGTTTACTGCCTCTAATCTTGTTTGAGTTTGTGCTGGAGGGCTGACTATATGCGACTGGACCGAAGAATGATCGGCTTACTAATTCTGACCGTACTGATTGTGGGCAACATTTATATTATAGGGATCTATGCTCCGATTGAACGTACGATGGGCGTGGTGCAAAAGGTGTTCTACTTCCACATCAGCTCTGCATGGATTGGGATGCTGGCCTTTGTAGTTGTGTTTCTCTGTAGTATTCTTTACTTGTGGCGCCGCAGTGAAGAGGTAAACCAGGTGGCTGTAGCTTCGGCGGAGATAGGCGTTGTATTTATCAGCTGTACTCTGCTTACCGGGCCAATCTGGGCTTATCCAATTTGGAATACCTGGTGGACCTGGGATCCGCGGCTGACAACCACTCTTGTGCTGTGGTTTATGTATGCAGCATATATCGCACTGCAGGGCGGTGGAGCTGCGGAGAATAGGCGACGGTTTGCTGCGGTTTATGGGATTATCGCCTTTATCAACGTTCCGTTGGTCTTTTTCTCAGCGAGATGGTGGCGCTCAATTCACCCTGTAATCGTATCCAGCGAGGGTATGAACTTAGATCCGAGAATGAAGACTGCGTTATATGCGAGCATTATCGCCTTCTCTGCCCTGTACGTGCATCTAGCGAAGATGCGCCTTAGTGTCCTGCGCCTACGCAAGCGGGTAGAGACTCTAAGAGAAAACCTGGTCTATTAGTCATTCTGATGGAGGGAAGAGGCTATGGTCTATTTCGTGATAGGATACAGTATCGTGTGGTTGATGCTCTTGGGATATACGGCCTACGTTCATTTTCAACAGAAGAAGTTAGAACGCCAACTTGAGGTCTTAGAGGAGTTGGCAGCAGGAGGGCCGAAGGCAAGATAGGGAAGAAGTACCAGTACTTCCCAACACAGCAGCCCCAATGTTCTGGTCTTTGAAAACAGTATTCTCGAGTCCTCACTTGATCGTCTTACTCCCGGCACATACGAGGTATCAGCCTTTGTGGCCTACAAAAAACTGTTTCGTTGGGAGATGCAGGCCGAAAGGATCATTGTGGAGCCAGGATCTAACATACTGAGCAAGAAAATCCCAGGGTAACCGCCCTGGGATTTAACTTCAATCTATCTTTTTGGGTCAATATCTGATAAACTTGAAACGATACCGGTACTCTGAAAATTTAAGAATAGGTAAGTGTCAGCCTCCGAGAGGAGAGCGGCAATGTCAGTTGTGGGTCTATTTGTTGACGCCGAAAATTTAGTATATGGTTACCTTAATCGGTTTCGTGCAAAGCTCGACCCCGGAAAATTAGTAGAGATTGCCAGCGAGTATGGCACTGTGAAGTATTATAAGTGTTTTGGTGACTTTACCAATCCCGGGCTTAAGGAATATGAGAATCGTTTTAAGGCTAACACCTTTGATATCATCAGCGAACCTTCGGTAGAACGAAATGGCAAGTTCAAAGAATTCACGGATTTCAACATGCTGAACCATATCTATCAGACCTTGATTGACGATGAGTCGGTAACTAC
>JAAYMS010000171.1 GCA_012521295.1 Bacillota bacterium | reverse complement strand
TTATTTTCGCTTTAGAAACAACAATGGTTACAACATTGGGTCCAGAAACTCCTGTGTTTAGTGGGTTTCTGGATCTTATTTCTTCTTGAATTATGTGAAAATTCTGATTGCCTTTAGGCAGTTGGGTATCAATCAAACCAACAGCAGCAAGTCCATGGAGAAGCTGAGCTCCGGTTTCCGGATCAATCGTGCAGCTGATGATGCAGCAGGTCTCTCTATCAGCGAAAAAATGCGCGGTCAAATTCGTGGGTTGAAACAGGCCAGTCGAAACTCCCAGGATGGCATTTCTTTGATTCAGACGGCTGAAGGTGCTCTCAACGAAACCCATGCCATTTTGCAGCGTATGAGGGAGCTTGTTGTGCAAGGTGGCAACTTAGCCACTAACCAGCCCGAGGATCTCAAAGCTATTCAAGATGAAATTCAAGCATTAGTTGACGAGATCGATGGCATCAGCCAACGCACAGCATTCAACGGCAAGACCTTGATGGCAGGTAGCTATGCAGACGGTGCAAGCGCGCTAGTATTCCAGATCGGAGCAAACGCAAATCAAGCGATGTCTGTGCATATTAACGATATGAGTGCTTCTGCCCTTGGCGTAAGTGGGACCATCACTGTATCAGGCTTCACAGGATCAGCCAGTTTCAACGCAGCCGTGTCGGTTATTGATGCGGCAATTGAGAAGGTGTCAGCTGAACGCTCCAAGTTGGGAGCAGTACAGAATAGATTGGAGCACACAATTGCCAATCTGAACAACGCCGCTGAGAACCTACAAGCGGCGGAATCCAGGATTCGCGATGTCGACATGGCTCAAGAGATAATGGAGTTTACCAAGAACTCTATCCTCCAACAAGCAGCGACGGCTATGTTGGCTCAGGCGAACATGGCGCCGCAATCAGTGTTGCAGTTGCTGGGATAAAGGGTTCCTAAAAGACTATTTGCCAATCGTGAAGCCAAAGACTCTTAGTCTTTGGCTTCACGATTGCAGGGTCTGGAGTGTAGAAGCTTACGGGGGTGGGTGATCTGGCTGTGTTATTGAGCATAGGTCTGATGGTGAAAAACGAATCCCAACATTTGGAGAAGTGCTTGCAAAGCCTAACTCCGATCCTGAACGCGATCAGGTCGGAACTGGTAATTGTCGATACGGGTTCTACAGATAACACAGTGGAAATTGCCCGGCGATACACCGACCAGGTCTATCATCATGAGTGGTTCGATGATTTTTCCGGGATGCGAAACATTGTACTCCAGTATGCAACTGGAGAGTGGTTCTTCTATTTGGATGGAGATGAAGTAGTAGAAGATGCTTCGGGGATCATACGGTTCTTCAAGTCAAAGCGCTATAAAAAGTTCAACGCAGCGTTCATTGAGATGAGAAACCCTTATTCCAGTGAAAACTTGGACGATTATGGTGTTTTTCAAGCGTTGCGTTTCTTTGTGAACGACGGGGAGTTCCACTTCAAGGGAATAGTCCATGAGCAACCCCAAGCCAAGGGCCCTGTAGCAAAGATCGACGGCTATTTAGTGCACTATGGCTACGTTAGTGATGACAAAGAGTTGATGGAATATAAGTTTGAACGGAATGTTGCTCTCATAAATAAGGTGTTGGAGAAGGAGCCCGACAACATCTACCATCTCTTCCAGTTATCGCAGAGTTACGCCATGTATGGCAGGCCCAAAGAAGCGCTTGAACCGATTGAAAAGGCGTATGAATTGGCGAAGAGTAAAGGACTCTCCAATCACATGAACGTTGTGACCCAGCTTGCCAATGTGCGGTTCAAGAATAGGATGTTTAGACAATGCGAAGCGATTTGCCAGGAAGGCCTGGCACTAAAGGATGGGTATGTCGATCTCTATTATTTTCAGGCGATGTCCCAAGTTGAGCTTCGGAAGTACGACGAGGCAGTTGCCAACTTTGAACGGTTTTTGTCCCTTATCGACGACTACGAACATGGACGCGTAGTCATAGACCTTACCCTGGCTCACCATACGTTGCGTTCAGCAGACCATGCGCATCTGATGCTTTGCACAATACACAAGAAACGCGGCGCATTTGATTTAGCGGCCAAGCATGGTGAAAAGATAGGAAATCGATTGCTGGCCAAGGAGGCGGTTAAGCATCTCGTAGACATCTACTTTGCTGAAGAGCAGTATGTCAAGCTTAAAGAGTTATATGAAACGTGGTCTCGTGACGAAAATGTGATAGAGGTTCTCGTTGACTCGATGGAGAACAAGAGGCTAAAACTGAAGCCAGAAGTGAAACAAGAGCTCTCGGTTCTGTTTGGCGACGAAGAATCCCCGTATGGGTTGCTGAACCTGGTTCGACGCCATATCTATAGTCCCAGCAAACCGATCGCGGATGGTATCTGGCAGCGGCTAGATGATTTGGATCTGAGCGAGCAACCAGATTATTACGGGGACGTGATCTTCGCCAAAATTCGATGTGGACTGCCAGTGATGGGAACACTGGCTGGTCTTCGCAGTGACAAAATCTCAAGGTTTTTTGGGTACTTACTTCATGTCCATGACGTTTTCTTAGACAACCTCAGAGCCTCCCTGGAGCAGGAGGCTGATTGGCTGCACGAACATTCTGACATAGACGAGCTTCATAGGATAAGAACTGCCATACTGTACGCTGTGGTTGTGCAAGAGAAAGATATCGACGATCTTGACTACAAAGGTTGGTTCGAGATGTATTTGGATGCTGGTGTAAGACATCTAGAAACATGCTATAGGTCCGAAATCTTGGATAGAGGTGTGTCGTGGGCTAAGACCGCAGCAGACGGCTTCCTCTTTGTGATGCGGAAGATTAGGGACATTGATCGATGCACGGTGGAATACGTTCGCGGTTTGAGGGAAGCTTTGGCACAGGACCAAAG
>JAAYMS010000030.1 GCA_012521295.1 Bacillota bacterium | reverse complement strand
TTCTTATGTTCAGGAACCATAGCCGAAACCTCCGTATCGTGTTAGTTTGGTTACCAACATCATACAGGGTTTCTGGCTGTGGTTCCATTCATTTCTTCGTGTTGCATTTCATTCTACAATGAGCCTCAGAGAGATTTTTTGAGAAAAGCCTTGACAAGCTTAGGCATGATGGGCTATTATACAATTCGTGGTCTGCCGCGAGCAGGCCCCATTGGGAGCCATTAGCTCAGTCGGTAGAGCACCGGACTTTTAATCCGGGTGTCCCGCGTTCGAGTCGCGGATGGCTCACCATGTGCCCCCATCGTCTAGCGGCCTAGGACACCGCCCTTTCACGGCGAAGGCACCGGTTCAAATCCGGTTGGGGGTACCATCGAAATCATATCCCTCGAGTGAACGACTCGAGGGATTTTTTTGTATAATCACCGCCTGTTTTACTCATAGTATCTGTACGAGCAGTTGCAGAGGAGGGAATAGGGTGAACAGGACTATCGGCATTGCCATAATCGTGCTTGCCGTGCTGGGGTTGGCTCTGTACATGAATGCCCAGCGGCAGATGGGCCCGACCTGGAACGATGGGACATACACTGGGGAATCGGCCCGCGATGACAACAATCAGTATGGCAAAGTTGACCTCATGATTAAAGACGGCCGCATCACACAAGTTGACTATGAAGAGTACGACAGCCAGGGGAATCCCAAAGGGGCTAGTTACCCTTATCAGAAGGCGATCGAAGCCCAATCCACCCTCGAGGAGCGGTTGATTGAGACTCAGGATCCAGAAGCGGTGGACAATGTCAGCGGTGCGACGTCAACTTGGAATAAGTTTAAAGAGGCGGCAACCGCAGCCTTAAAAGAGGCAGAGCAAAAATAGATGACAAAAAAGGGAGTTAAGCTTGAGCTTAACTCCCGCAGTTTTTAATGGAGCTGGCGGAGGGATTCGAACCCTCGACCTGTCGATTACGAATCGACTGCTCTACCCCTGAGCCACGCCAGCACAGACGACTCAGCGCAAAAAAATGGAGCGGATGACGAGACTCGAACTCGCGACCCTCGGCTTGGGAAGCCGATGCTCTACCAACTGAGCTACATCCGCTTGCGCTGATCTTATTATAGAGCGAAAACTAACACAGATCAAGACCCAATTCGGTTCAAAGAAGGGCTGTGAACGACTTTTCACTTGGTGAGCTTATCGATGATATCCATGATCTCTTCAATCTTATGCTGTCCGTCTGGTGAGTTAAAAGCATCTTTTACACAGCTGTTTAGATGATCGTGGAGGATTTCGCGATTTACTGCCCGCAGAATCGCCTGCGTAGCCAATAGCTGGTTTGAAATATCGATGCAGTACCGGTCTTCCTCCACCATCCGCAGCAGCCCGTCAATCTGACCCCGAGCGGTTTTCAGCAGGCGGGTAATCTTGGCTTTATCAGATTTCACTTCTGCGTTCCTCAAAGACCAAAGAGGCCCTTTTTCTCGCTAATGGATAATACTTCATAACCCGCCTCTTCGACAGCTGTGCGCAGAACCTGATCATCTACAGCTTTGCTCAACTTGACCACAGCCTGCTGCTTTTCAAGATTAATTTGTGCACTGACACCATCGATTGCGTTTAGAGCGTTTTCGACCCGTTTCTGGCAGTGTGCACAGGTGAGCCCACTGAGCTGCATTACTTTCTTCATACGAACTCTCCTCACTATACCCCGGTGGGGTGTATTTGCTTAAATTGTACTGGAACTCACGGTGTTTGTCAATTCGCCAGTCAAAATTCGTATTGCATTTTATGCAAGCAACTGCTATAATAACGGATGTACCAAGCGTGCGCCTATAGCTCAGAGGATAGAGCACTGGCCTCCGGAGCCAGGAGCGCAGGTTCGAGTCCTGCTAGGCGCGCCATTTCTTTTATATGACTATAGGATTAGATGCCCAACAGGTTTACTGTTGGGCTTTTATTATGCCCAATTTCGGACACAGCCGGTTTTGAAGGAGTTTAGGTAAAACTGTCCAACTAAATAACTGTAATATAAATCGGAAATGAGGGATGTACAGTGAAAATCGGAGTATTTGCTGTTT
>JAAYMS010000029.1 GCA_012521295.1 Bacillota bacterium | reverse complement strand
TTCTGTTCATGCAGAAGACTTTTGTCCGAGGAATCACTCTTACCGGCCTCAAGGGCTAATCCGCATAGACGACGAGAAAATCAGTTGGTCATTCGTGATTTTAATGGTATAGTAGGAGTGTTGGACACACTCTAGGATGGCAGCCTAGATTAAATAACACATGTAGATGGAGAGAAGTCTAGTATGAATTTCTGTATCGGTGTTGATGTCGGCGGAACTGACATCAAATTTGGACTGTTTGACGCCAATGGGACGCTGCTCGAGCAGTGGAAGAAGAAAACCCAGATTGGTGAAGGTCTCATTAAAGATATCGCCGAGGAAGTTACTAACAAAGTGGGCAATAACAAGCTGCTCGGCGTAGGATTGGGTGTACCCGGTCCAGTACAAGACGATGGTTTCGTATCAGCCTGCGTAAATTTAGGGCTGCGGAACATCAATTTCCAAACAGAGCTGTCCAAGTTCTTAGGCGATGTCCCCATTGCCGCAACCAACGATGCTAACGCCGCTGCATTAGGCGAAATGTGGCGGGGAGCAGGGCAGGGGTATAAGAACCTTGTCATGGTCACCTTAGGAACAGGTGTTGGCGGTGGGCTAGTCCTCAACGGAAAGGTCCTCAACGGCCTCAGAGGAGTGGCAGGGGAAATTGGACACATAACTGTCAATCCTGAGGAACCAGAGCTCTGCAACTGCGGCGGTAGAGGGTGCCTTGAGCAGTATTCTTCCGCAACCGGAGTCGTAACCCAGATGAAGAGAGCTTTGGCTAAAGCTCAGAATCCTGAAGAATGCAGCCTCTACGGCAGAGAAGACTTCACAGCTAAAGACGTTGTCGATGCAGCCAAAGACGGAGATGCTCTTGCTCTTGAGACTGTGGAATACTGTATGGAGATCCTGGGTAAGACTCTGACGGATATCAGTCAGATCATTGACCCTGAGCTGTATGTCATTGGCGGCGGGCTTTCGAATGCAGGTGACTTTCTGATCGACATGATCGCAAAATACTACGCCAAACATTCCGTATTCGCCAAGGCTGAAGCTGAGATTGTGCAGGCTCACCTCGGCAACAATGCGGGGATCTATGGAGCAGCAAAGCTTATCTTAGACAGCGAAGTACGGGAAAAAGCAATTGCGTAACGTATAACACAAGCACGTCAATCCTCCAAAAGAGGAAAGACGTGCTTTTTTTGTCGCTTCGCCACAATTGCCTTGGATGATCTATACCAATATGATATCATTAATATATCAGGACAATATGAAGGGGGAAAGTTATGCGAGAAAAAACACTGCAAGCTAGACCAGGTATGCCATTTTTGATGCTGTTTATTTTGCTCTATCTAGCTGCCATTGGTGGGATCATATTTGGAGGTATCCTCGTTAATAGAGGGGCACATGTGGCTGGGGGGATTCCCTTAGGTGTAAGCATTACATGGATGGTGCTCGGCTGGATTCCAATGCTGGGCCTCAAAGTGATTAAGCCAGAAGAAGCTTTGGTTTTGACGTTGTTTGGAAAGTATATCGGCACTTTAAAAGAGCCGGGCTTTTATTACGTCAATCCTTTTTCCACGGCAGTCAATCCGGCAGCCCAAACTCGGTTGGGGCAGAGTGGGGATGTGGAGCAGGCGGCAACAGCGGCAGCTCAAACGGGAAGCGGTGTGCCTTCTGGGAAGAAGATATCGCTCAAGATCATGACGTTGAACAACTCCAAGCAGAAGATCAATGATGCTTTAGGAAACCCTGTGGAAATTGGAGTCGCTGTTGTGTGGCGGGTTGTAGATACGGCTCAAGCAGTCTTCAATGTGGATAACTACAAAGAATACCTTTCTCTGCAGTGCGACAGTGCGGTGCGCGATATAGTGCGCATTTACCCATATGATGTGGCTCCAGGCATTGATACAACAGGCGATGGGATTCCTGATGAGGGGAGCCTGCGGGGTTCTAGTTCAGTGGTAGCTGAGCGAATTCGCCAGCAGCTTCAGGAAAAGGTTGAAGATGCCGGTCTGGAAATCCTCGAAGTCCGAATCACCTATCTTGCTTACGCTCCAGAAATCGCTGCCGTTATGCTGCAGCGGCAGCAGGCCAGCGCCATTGTAGATGCTAGAAAGATGATTGTGGAAGGCGCTGTCAGCATTGTCGAGATGGCTCTGGAGAAACTCGAAGAGAACGAAGCACTCGAACTTGATGAGGAGCGTAAGGCCGCCATGGTATCTAATCTGCTGGTTGTCCTCTGCGGTAATCGCGACGTACAGCCAGTGGTAAACAGCGGCAGCCTGTATTAAGATGGGCAAGAAGAAACAGGTTCCCCTGCGGATATCCCAGAAGCTCTACGACGAAATCGCATCCTGGGCGGCCGAGGATTTCCGTTCGATAAACGGTCAAATTGAGTATCTGCTGACCTTATGCGTTCGTCAGAGAAAGAAAAACGGCGGTTATATCCCTGACGAGCTGACCGAGAAGCAGACAAGTGACCAGTAAAGAGCTGCCACCAGCGTCTAAGTATGCTGGTGGCTTATTGCTGTATGAAATCAGGAGGGTGCGTTTCGACGCACCCTCCATGTAAACACCCCTGCAGCACAGTCTCCTTAAGCGTTATGCATCTTCATTACTGAACAGTGCCAAGTACAGTCCAGCTGCGACCTTCACAATCTGATACCAGACAGGTCCCTGTCCAACGGGAAACCAGCTGAAGAAGCCCAGAACACCCAACGCAGCAATAATCCAACCAGTAACAACCAGTTTGGTTTTGTTGGTCATGAGACTACCTCCCCAGTTTTTTTATCAGTACGCTTCGCTGCAGGGATGAAACATGCATAACCGATAAGCTTGACTGACCGGTTGGTCAAGCCTGGTGAAAATGAAAGAGTAACCCATTAGGTTAACTCTCCATTGCTGTGAATACGTATATATACCGGTCCTGCGCACCTTTAACCAGCATCTCCAACGAACGCAGCGTTAACTCCTTCATCCTTTCATCACTTAAGAGACTTTTCTCCTTGTATTCATCATAATACGCCGCGATGCTCACCAGCGGGATCAGTGAGAAGAAAAACTTAAAGAACACTGTGTCATCGGAGTATTCAAAGTCTTCATCAGCACTGCGGATTGTGCTGTATGCAGG
>JAAYMS010000170.1 GCA_012521295.1 Bacillota bacterium | reverse complement strand
TTTATGAAGTGCTGGGGCGGAACCTTTTGAGGCGCAGTGCGTTGGACAGAACAGACACTGAACTGAACGCCATCGCCGCCGCTGCAATCATCGGGTTAAGAAGCGGCCCACCAAAGGCGTAGAGAAGGCCAGCCGCAATGGGGATACCTGCGCTGTTGTAGGCAAACGCCCAAAAGAGATTCTGCTTGATATTCCTAATGGTCGCCCGGCTGAGCTCTACCGCAGCTGGGACATCCATCAGGTCACTGCGCATCAGCACAATATCGGCAGATTCAATAGCCACATCTGTACCAGAACCGATGGCAATTCCCACATCGGCCTGAGCCAGTGCAGGTGCGTCATTGATACCGTCACCCACCATGGCTACCCGCTTCCCTTCAGCCTGAAGTTTCTGCACTTCGCGTGCCTTGTCTTCGGGCAGCACTTCCGCAAGGACCCGATCTACCCCAACCTGTCGGGCAATTGCTTGTGCGGTACGCTGATTATCCCCGGTAATCATGGCAACTTCAATTCCCATCCGATGCAGGGCCGCGATTGCCTTACTGCTGCTCGGTTTGATCACGTCTGCCACGGCAATAATCCCGGCCAACTTGCCGTCAATGGCAGCGTACATAGGTGTCTTTCCTTCTTCGGCCAACCGATGTGATTCTTGCTCAAGCGTGATTTCCACATTCCGCTCGTCCATCAGTTTCTTGTTGCCGAGCAAGACGTCATGCCCATCAATTTTCACTTCAATACCGCGTCCAGGCAGGGCCTGAAAATCCTCTGCCGGCAGAAACTCCATGTTCTCCTGCTCAGCCTGCTGAACGATAGCTGCGGCCAAGGGATGTTCAGAACCCTTCTCAGCTGAGCCCGCCAACTGGAGAAGCTCATCCCGGTCAATTCCCGGAACCGCAACGATATCCGTCACCTGGGGTTTTCCTTCAGTGATTGTACCGGTTTTGTCCAGCACAACTACATCTACTTGGTGTGTTGTCTCCAGAGCCACTCCACTCTTTATGAGAATACCATGTTCTGCACCCTTACCGGTACCGACCATGATAGCTGTAGGCGTAGCCAGGCCCAGAGCACATGGGCAAGCGATCACCAAGACTGATATAAATATGGTTAAGGAAAAAACGGCTGAGTGACCCGTCAAAAACCAAGCCAGGCCTGCCAAAACAGCGATGGCAATTACAACTGGAACAAAGTAACCTGCCACTACGTCCGCCATCTTGGCAATGGGCGCTTTCGAGCCCTGAGCTTCTTCTACAAGCTTAATGATCTGACTTAAAACGGTGTCTTTACCAACACGTGATGCCCTAAATGTGATGGTACCGTTCTGATTGATGCTGGCACCCACCACTTCGTCGCCCACTTCTTTTTCCACAGGTATACTCTCGCCAGTAAGCATAGATTCATCCACCGATGTGTGCCCGCTAACTATCACACCATCTACAGGGATTCTCTCGCCGGGCCGTACCAAGATGAGATCACCTACTTCGACCTCTTCGATGGGAATAATCACCTCTTGGCCCGACGTTACGACGGCAGCAGTCTTGGGAGCTAAACCCATCAGCTTCTTAATTGCTTCAGAAGTACGCCCCTTGGCGACTGCTTCCAAATACTTGCCCAGAAGGATGAGGGTTACAATGACCCCTGCCGTTTCAAAGTACAGCTCATGGGCAAAACTGTGGTCACCGGCTATGATCTTGGCTACCGCATAGAGTCCATAGACGAACGCAGCGCTTGTACCAATGGCAATCAGTGAATCCATATTGGGCTGCCGCCGGAATAGTTTACTGAAGCCAACAGTGTAAAACCGATAGCCGGCAATTAGGACCGGAGCAGTTAACAAGAGCTGAGCCAAGCCAAACCCGACGGGATTAATGCCAGGAGAAATGAAGCCCGGCAGCGGAAGACCGATCATGTGACCCATCGAAATGTAGAATAACGGAACAGTAAGGATTGCCGAGAACAAGAAACGCTGCCACAGCGATTTGATTTCCAGGTTGCGGCGCTCCTGGTCCGCATCTGCCTGCCCGTCAGCCTCAATTTCTAAAGGCTCGTAACCAGCCTTGATAATTGCTTCCTTGAGAGCCGATACTCGTACAATGTCCGGATTGTACTTGACAGTAGCCTTCTCAGTGGCCAGGTTAACATTGACCTCGGCTACGCCTTCCAGGCCTGCCAGCACGCGATCAACTGCCGCCACACACGAAGCACAGGTCATCCCCCGGATGGGGATCGTGACATCACGCAAGCCACCAGAGTCTTCACTGACTCCATAGCCGGCTTTTTCCACGGCAGCCTTGATGACTTCAATATCTATATCATCTTCGTACTCCACGTGCAGTTTCTCAGTAGCCAGGTTGACGCTGGCGTTTACGACGCCAGGCACCTGCCCGACACTGCGTTCAACAGCACTGGCACAGGCAGCACAGGTCATACCGGTAACAGCCAGTGTATCCTTTTTCATGCTTCCACCACCTAGTGCGAATTAGAGATACACATATTCTTCCCAAGAGAGAGGCGCCAAGACACCACACCCCCCTGGGGTATCATCTTGGTTTCATTATACTCTTACGCGGTTATGTTTGTCAATCGGATGTGCAAAAGGTTGATGCCGGGTGAGCAAAGTTGCTCAACCCGGCATCGCGTGTAGGAAGGTTTGAAGCAGGGTATTAGTGGATGGTGCACTTGCTGAAGAAAACTGTGCGTTTCGGATAGGTACGCACATCTCCTCCCAGCTCCAAGACGGTCTCTAGAGGAAGGTCTTCAGACGAACGGCCGATGGCCACCTTGAATTCGCCTGGTTCCGTAATCCATTTCCCTTCAACGCTCAAGAAGGACAAGAGCTCAAGGGGAACGCTGAAGGTAACCCGCCTGCTTTCACCAGGAGCAAGGAGTATGGAGCGGAAGCCTTTCAGTTCCATTGTGGGCCGCACCCGCGCTGCGACTAAGTCACTGACGTAAAGCTGCGGTACAGCATGGGCTTCGCGCTCACCTGTATTCGTTACAGTACAGGAGACTACCAACTCTTCCCCTTCAAAGGCTGCCTCAAGGTCTGTGTAATCAAAGGTCGTGTAAGTGAGGCCGTAACCAAAGGGATAGAGTGGTTTGCTATCCATCGTTAAGTAGTTTCTATTCTTCGAGATATACTTACGGTTATAGTGAACAGGAGTCTGGCCTACATGTTTGGGAATAGACACAGGCAGACGCCCGCTGGGGCTGTAGTCGCCAAATAAGAGATCCGCGACTGCGTGCCCACCCTCTTCACCAGGAAGCCACGCTTCGAGGATGGCAGTGGCATTCTTCTTGAGCCAAGGCAGTGCCAATGGGCGTCCATTAATGAGCACTACGATGGTGGGCTTGCCTACAGCGATAACCTGTTCGACAAGTTCCTGCTGGACACCAGGGAATCCTAGATCGGTGCGATCTTGGAACTCTCCGTCGGAGTCTAGCTGATCGACTTCCATCTCACCGCTCAGATAGCGTTCGTCTTCACTTAAGGTGTTAACGCCAGAAAGCCCGGATCTGCCACCTACTACCAAGACGACTACATCCGAGTCTTCTGCTGCCTTAACAGCTTCAGGAATGCCAGAACGGTCTTGGCCCAGAATTGTGCATCCTTCGGCATAGTTTACCTTTGTACCACTGTTCACAGCTGCTTTGATGCCATCGAGCACACTCACGATACGCACCGCATCTTCTGCCCGGTTAACGTGGGCACTGTACGCGTAGTCACCTAAGAGATTACGGGTAGAAGCAGCGTTTGGCCCGATTACAGCAATCGACCCAATGTCTTTCTTAAGGGGTAGAATATCCCCATCGTTCTTCAAAAGCACCATCGTGCGGCGTGCAGCTTCACGAGCTAGGCTGCGCTGCTCTGTTGTTTCAAACTGTTCTGCTTCGCGCACTTCGGGAATCATCGGGTTCTTGAAGATGCCCAAAGCGAACTTAACGGCCAGATGGCGCTCTACTGACAGATCGATGACCGCTTCATCGATGAGCCCTTCCTTTACGGCGGCAACTAGTCTATCGCCGTAGCATTGGGTTTCTGGCAGTTCGATGTCGAGCCCAGCCTTCAGGGCCATTACACCAGAGATCTGCTCATTTGGGGAAACCTTATGATCGGTGTTGAGCATCGGGATGCTCCAATAGTCTGCTACGACCACACCTTGGAAGCCCCATTCGTCACGGAGGATTTCAGTAAGAAGCTTCCGTGAGCAAGCACACGGTACCCCATCCCAATCGTGGTACGCATTCATCACCGACAGCACACCCTGCTCTTTGATGACTGCCTCAAAAGGAAGCATGTGCTGTTCCCGCATTTCAAACTCAGATACATGGACCGGTGCATGATTGCGGCCGCCTTCGCAGACACCGTGACCAGCATAGTGCTTTAGAGTTGCCGCAACACCGGTTTCTAAATCGTCACCATGAAGGCCCTTAACGTATGCATCAGCCATAGAGGCGACGAGGTAAGGATCTTCACCAAAGGTTTCTTCAACCCGGCCCCATCTCAGATCACGGGCGAGATCAAGCACAGGAGATAAACCTAGATGGGCACCTGCGGCTCGCATTTGAGCCCGGGTGATGCATGTTGTCTCCTCCATCAAGTCTGGATCAAAAGAGGCGGCCATACCTATATTCTGTGGAAAAGTAGTTCCACCCTTAGCCATAAATCCAGAAAGGCATTCTTCATGGAAAAGAGCTGGTATCCCAAGACGGGTATGGTTGATCAGGTAATCTTGAATTTCATTGGCAGCCCGAGCCGCTTCTTCTGGGCCCATGTCACTGGCACCAGCAAGGCGGGTGATCTGGCCGATACCATGGCGAAGAAGCTCTTTACCCTTCTCACTCAGCCTGCCGTTTTCTAAGAGTTTGTCTGGTCCGTAAGAACCTAGCTGGGCTACTTTCTCCTCGAGCGTCATCTGCTTAAGCAGCTCTCTAGCTTTAGCTCGGTGTTCCTCTGTAATCCACTGCTTGCCCAAATCGATCCTCCTCCTCATTTATTCCAGGTTGGCGCCGCAAGATCGGCGCACAACCAACTCTGCCTCGAGTTTGACTTTGACTGTCTTGCGCATCGGGTTCTCAATCAGCCGCACTAGTTCTTCAGTAGCGATGCGGGCAAGATCGGTGTATGGCACTCGAATGGTAGTCAAACTGGGTTCTACGTACGAAGCCAAAACGATATCATCGAAACCGACAATACGGACATCTTGGGGTACTTTCACGCCGCGGCGCTGGAGCACTCGCATGCAGCCAATTGCCATCATGTCATTGGCGGCGAAAATGCCATGTGGCAGCTCATTCTGCTGCACCAAGTACTCCGCGCAACGCTCACCTGATGGTTCATGAAAATCTCCCTGGAAAATCAAAATGTCATCTTCATCTATTCCGTTATCGCGGCAGGCCTGAATGAAACCTTTCCGGCGTTCGATTGCATCTCGCGAGTCTTTAGGCCCTGCCAAATGAAGCATCCTCTTACAGCCCAATTTCGCCAAGTGCTCACCGGCACGGTAACCACCCGCGTAATCGTCGACCGCCACATAGCTCTCTGGCGAGCGTGAATCAGTCGGGGGCTTGGAAAGATGGAAGTATGGAATCCCAACCTTATTGAGATGATCCACATACGTCCGCTCCATCTCATAGAAACTTCCGATGATCAGTGCCCCTTCGAAGCGGCGCGTTGCAATCTCCCAGCGAAGGAATGACGACAACTCCCCTTCTGGGGTACCAAAGTGAAACACCAGATGATAACCTAAACGCTCAGCAGCCACGTAAATGGGATGCAGGTACATCATGGCATACTGGCTGTCCCGTTGGGTTTGGGTTGGCGATGTGCTGGGCCATGTAACCAAAACAGCGAGAGTCTGTTTCAGCTTGTTTCCCGTGCGTTTCTGATATCCGAGTTCAGCTGCGACTTCTAACACCCGCGCTGCCACCTTGGCGTTGACGGTCTGGTGACCGTTTAGCACACGGCTCACCGTCGCCAAAGACGTGCCTGAACGGGCTGCGATATCTCTCAGTGTTGCCATGGACTCTCTCCTTAGTTCTTCTTGGAGATTTTACAGATCCTTGGCAAAGTTCTTCTAGACGTTACGGGCAACTCCTTCTTTGTTTCAATTTTTTCGGATATAGAATTCAAGAGGGAGGATCTACTTCGCTTAAGTATAGGAGCAGCTACTGTGAAGCACGCTAGAAGAGGGGTGCGTTGGATGAATTTCTGGCAGGGACAGCCCACTTTGACTGTGATGGGATGGGTCATGAGGGCAACTGTCACTGTCTTGTGGCTGATGTTGATCGCGAAGCTGATGGGTCAGCGAGAAGTGGGCAACATGAATATGTTTGATTTTGTAGTAGCCATTTCCATCGGCAGTGTGGCCTCATCACACTTGGTAGATAGCGAAGTGCCCTTGGCGGGATCGCTGATCAGCATCGCTACCATTGGCGCCATCGACATTCTCTTTGCTTTTTTGGGACTTAAGCACTCCAAGTTCCGGCGAGTCGTTCAGGACGAGTCAATCATGTTGATTGAAAATGGCCAAATTCGCTATGACATGATGGCAAAGACCATGTATAATCTAGATGATCTCCTCGCTGGGCTGCGGTTGAAGAACTACCCTAACATCCATGATGTTGAATTTGCCTTCTTAGAATCGAACGGTCAGTTGAGCGTAATCCCCAAATCACAAGCCCGCCCTGTCACACCGGCCGATCTAGGCCTGGACACTGAATATGAGGGCCGGCCAGCGGTATTGGTGGAAGACGGGAATATCCTTGTTGACAACCTCAAGAGCATCGGGTTGACTCAGGAATGGCTCTTGGATGAGCTTGCAAAACAAGGCGTACATGACCCTAAAGAGTTGGCCGCAGTCATTCTGGATACCAAGGGCAGGCTGTATATAGGCAGGAAAAATTCCAGTCAGAAGGATTGACATTTCGCCAAATCCGTGGTAACCTAATATTTGTCCGAAACGACATGCCGAAGTGGTGGAACTGGCAGACGCGCTGCGTTCAGGGCGCAGTGGGCAGTAGCCCGTGTGGGTTCGAATCCCACCTTCGGCACCATATAGAAATTAACCCCAGACTAGCTGGGGTTTTTTGTTTTTTGTGAGAGAAATCCCGAGCTTCCAGGGCTTTCTCGTTGTCTACACCTGACAGGATAAGCCCAATAGAAAGTGAGACATTAACGGCCACAGCATTGATGACAATCATGATCACTTGGAGAGAATCAAGATATCGGCGCAGGCCTTGAGGCGTCCATCTCTTGGCGCAAACACTGTCAAAAGAGAACCAAATCAAGCAGTTGATGTCTTACCGGTTTATTCCTTTCTTAAGTGAGCAACTCCTGCGGAGGGGGGTATTTCTTGTGGTCTTAAGGCAGCCTGAATTGGAGGAAAAGAAACGTAAACAGCGAACTATTTGGAAAACATTCCAGCCCACAACCGGCAGAAACCTATATGGAGGTACAGATGATCACTCTGCAACCCATTACCTACGAGAACTTCTATGATTGCATCAGTTTGCAACCTAATGAACACCAGAAAAAGTACATAGCATC
>JAAYMS010000004.1 GCA_012521295.1 Bacillota bacterium | reverse complement strand
ATTCCGGAACTCTTAAAGCTGGCAGTTACGTCTACAACGTAACTCGTGGCCGCAAGGAGCGTGTAGGGCGCATTCTGCGCATGCATGCTAACCATCGAGAGGAAGCTTCAGAGGTTTATTCTGGTGAGATTGCAGCAATCGTCGGATTGAAAGATACAACTACTGGAGATACTCTTGCAGCCGAGGATCGTCCCATTTTGCTTGAATCACTTGAATTTCCAGAGCCAGTTATTAACCTTGCAGTTGAGCCCAAGTCAAAGGCCGATCAAGATAAGCTCGGTTCAGCTCTGCAGCGCTTAGCAGAAGAAGACCCAACATTCCAAGTTCATACAGACGAAGAGACTGGACAAACCATTATTGCAGGTATGGGTGAGCTGCACTTAGAGATTATTGTTGATCGTCTCCTGCGGGAGTTCAAGGTGGAAGCTAATATCGGTAAGCCACAGGTAGCCTACAGAGAGACCATTACCAAGCCGGTTAAGGCTGAAGGTAAGTTCATTCGCCAGAGCGGCGGCCGCGGTCAATACGGACATGTTGTGCTTGAACTTGAACCTAACGAGCCAGGAGCAGGCTTTGCCTTTGAAAGTAAGATTATTGGCGGAGCTGTGCCCCGTGAATACTGGTCTGCTGTAGAACAAGGTGTAAAAGAGGCAATGCTCAATGGTGTGATTGCCGGTTATCCCATGGTCGATGTGAAGGTCACTTTAGTTGACGGTTCGTACCATGAGGTTGACTCGTCAGAAATGGCATTTAAGATTGCCGGTTCTATTGGATTCAAAGAAGGAGCGGCTAAGGCAAGTCCAGTCCTACTCGAGCCGATTATGCGCCTTGAGGTGACGACCCCAGAAGAATTCTTGGGCGATGTCATGGGCGACATTAACGCACGGCGTGGTCGGATTGAAGGCATGGAACACCGCGGTAACACACAAGTAATTCGCGGATTCGTGCCACTCGGGGAGATGTTCGGATATGCCACAGATCTCCGTTCTATGACGCAAGGACGAGCACAATACACAATGCACTTTGGGCAATACGAACAGGTTCCGGCTAGTCTTGCTGAGCAAATCAAAGAAAAAGCCGGTATGTAATTTAACTCATTAAGTCTCATGAGGAGGAACAATAATGGCAAAGCAAAAGTTTGAAAGAACTAAGCCGCACGTAAACGTGGGCACCATCGGTCACGTTGACCACGGTAAGACTACAACAACAGCTGCTATTTCTCTCTATCTTGCTCGCGGCGACATTAGCAAAGCCAAGAAGTTCGAAGAAATCGACAACGCTCCCGAAGAGAGAGAACGCGGTATTACCATTAACACTTCGCACGTTGAGTACGAAACCGACACTCGGCACTATGCCCACGTTGACTGCCCAGGCCACGCCGACTACGTAAAGAACATGATTACCGGTGCTGCCCAGATGGACGGCGCTATCCTCGTAGTTTCCGCTGCAGACGGCCCAATGCCCCAGACTCGGGAGCACATTCTTCTGGCCCGTCAGGTAGGCGTACCTGCGATTGTTGTATGGCTCAATAAAGCTGACATGGTAGACGATCCTGAGCTTCTCGAGCTCGTAGAGATGGAAGTTCGCGAACTTCTCAGCGAATACGAATTCCCTGGTGACGACATTCCTGTTATCGCCGGAAGCTCCTTGAAGGCTCTTGAAGAGCTTCAGTCTGGTCAAGTTGGCGAGTGGTGCGCAAAGCTGCAAGCCCTCATCGACGCAATTGATGAGTACATCCCAACCCCAGCACGTGAGACTGACAAGCCCTTCCTGATGCCAGTTGAAGACGTATTCACCATCACCGGCCGCGGTACCGTTGCAACTGGCCGTGTAGAGCGCGGTGTAATTAAGGTTGGCGACGAAGTCAGCATCGTAGGTCTCGCTGATGAGCCTCGCAAGACTGTTGCTACCGGTGTAGAAATGTTCCGCAAGCTGCTTGACCAAGCTCAAGCTGGTGACAACATCGGTGTTCTGCTCCGTGGTGTAACCCGTGACGAGATTGAGCGTGGCCAAGTTCTCGCTCAGCCTGGCAGCATCACACCTCACACCAAGTTCGAATGCGAAATTTACGTCCTGTCTAAGGAAGAAGGCGGCCGCCATACTCCGTTCTTCAATGGATACCGTCCGCAGTTCTACTTCCGGACTACTGACGTAACTGGTGTGATTACCCTCCAGGAAGGTACCGAAATGGTTATGCCTGGCGACAACACCAAGTTGACAGCTGAGCTCATCACACCTATCGCCATGGAAGAGGGTCTCCGCTTCGCTATCCGCGAGGGCGGCCGGACCGTTGGTGCTGGTGTCGTAACCAAGATTCTTCAGTAGTTAGCGGCGACCGGGAAAAGCAGTCCGGATCAGGATTGCTTTTCCTGTTCACCTGTTTAGAAACATTTATAGTTTTAGATATGCGATGAAGTAGAAGGTTGCGCAGGTGCTTGCGGTTTGTGAGCCAGCTAAGCTCTGCGGTAATTTCTACGGAGTATGTTCGTCAATCGAGCGTAAGGGAGGAAATCTATCAATGGCAAAGCAAAAGGTTCGGATTCGGCTAACTGCATTTGATCATAAAATCCTGGATAATTCCGCAGCAAAGATTGTGGACACTGCAAAGAGGACTGGGGCAGCGGTTTCAGGACCCATCCCCCTACCAACTGAGAAAAACATCTTCACCGTTCTGCGTTCTGTCCACGTACACAAAGATTCCCGTGAGCAGTTTGAAATGCGGACGCATAAGCGGCTGATCGATATTTTGGATCCTAATCCTAAGACGATTGATGCTCTCATGCGTTTAGATCTGCCTGCTGGTGTGGACATTCAAATCAAGATTCAGGACTAACTAGCCAGCTGGATCTATATTAGGGGGTGCGTATGATGGCCAAAGGTATTTTAGGCAAGAAATTGGGCATGACCCAAATTTTTACAGAAGAAGGTTTCTTGATTCCTGTTACTGTCATCGAAGCTGGCCCATGTACCGTTGTACAGAAGAAGACTGTGGAAACGGATGACTACAATGCAGTCCAGCTCGGTTTCGGTGATAAGCGGGAGAATCTATTTAATAAACCGCAGAAGGGACACTTTGCGAAAGCAAATGTCAAGCCGAAGCGTTATCTGAAAGAGATTAGATTTGAACCTGATGAGGACTTCGCTAACCTCAACGTGGGTGACGAGGTTCGTGTAGATATCTTTACCGAAGGCGAGTTTGTTGATGTTATCGGACGCTCTAAAGGTAAAGGCTTCCAGGGTAACATTAAGCGCTACGGCCATGGCCGCGGTCCAATGAGCCACGGTTCTAAGTATCACAGAGGTATCGGTTCTCTGAACTCGGTGGACCCAGCTCGTGTATTTAAAGGGCGCAAGATGCCTGGCCGGATGGGCGGAGAACGCCGTACGGTTCAGAATCTAGAAATCGTCAAAGTTGACGCAGAGCGCAATCTGCTCCTCGTGAAGGGTGCAGTACCTGGAGTTAAGGGAAGCCTCGTTGTAGTGCGCAACGCAGTTAAAGGCTAAAGAAAACGATGAAGAGAGGAGGCTGCAATCATGCCAAAAGTGGCCGTTTATAATATGGAAGGCAAGCAAGTTGGTGAACTCGAACTAAATGACGCTATTTTTGGGGTTAAAGTTAACCAAGACCTTATGCACAAGGTTGTGGTCAGCCAATTGGCCAACCGCCGGCAGGGCACTGTGGCCACCAAGAATAGATCGCTGGTCCGGGGCGGCGGACGCAAACCATGGCGGCAGAAGGGAACTGGCCGAGCTCGCCAGGGAAGCATTCGTTCACCTCAATGGGTTGGCGGTGGTGTAGTGTTCGGGCCAACTCCGCGTGACTTCTCCTATCGTCTGCCGAAAAAAGCACGCCGGGCCGCGTTAAAGTCTGCACTTAGCGCAAAGGTCCAGGCTGGAGACTTTATCGTGCTTGACGAACTAGTAGTAAAACAGCCCAAGACCAAGACCATGGTTGCAATTCTCAACGCCCTTGGTGTTGACAAGAAGCCACTGGTAGTAACCGGTGAGTGGGATAAGAACGTAGAACTGTCGACCAGGAACATCCCTGGCGCTGTTGTGGCCAAGTCGCAAGGCTTGAACGTTTACGACATTTTGAACGCAAGCAAAATGGTCATCACGAAAGATGCCATTCTTAAGCTGGAGGAGGTGCTTGCATAATGGATGCACGGGATATCATTATTAAGCCGATCATTACCGAAAAAAGCACCAGTCTGATGGCGTCTGAGAACAAGTACACTTTCCAAGTTGATCTGCGGGCGAACAAGACCGAGATCAAGCAAGCTGTGGAAGAACTCTTCAAAGTAAAGGTCCGCAACGTCAATACCATGCGTATGACAGGTAAGACTCGCCGGATGGGTAGGTTTGAAGGCAAGACATCCAATTGGAAGAAGGCTGTCGTAACCCTTGAACCCGGCCACACCATCGAGGTCTTCGAAGGACTATAGGGAGGGACGGAACTATGGCAATTAAGAAGTATAAACCGACCACTCCGGGCCGGCGCAGTATGACTGTGTCAACGTTTGAAGAGATTACTAAGAAGCAACCGGAGAAGTCGCTTACTATTAGTCTGTTCAAGTCCGGTGGGCGCAACGCTCAAGGACGGATCACCGCTCGCCACCGTGGAGGCGGAGCTAAACGTAAGTATCGCATCATTGACTTTAAGCGGGATAAAGACGGAATTCCAGCTAAGGTTGCAGCGATTGAATATGATCCAAACCGGACTGCACGTATCGCACTTCTGCACTATTTAGATGGGGAAAAGCGCTATATTCTCGCTCCTGTGGGCCTCAAAGTAGGCGATATGGTTGAGTCGGGTCCAGATGCAGACATCAAACCTGGTAATGCTCTGCCCCTCGAGAATATTCCGGTAGGTACCGTTGTTCATAATATTGAGCTGCAGCCTGGCAAGGGCGGACAGATGGTTCGTTCCGCAGGTGCTTCTGCTCAGCTGATGGGTAAGACTGGCAAGTATGCAACCCTCAGACTCCCATCTGGAGAATTCCGCATGGTACTGCTGCAGTGCAGAGCTACCATCGGGCAGGTCGGTAATGTGGAGCATGAGAACATCGTTATCGGTAAGGCTGGCCGCTCCAGATATCTGGGCAAGAGACCTCATGTACGCGGTGTAGCCATGAACCCTGTTGATCACCCACACGGTGGTGGAGAAGGTAAAGCTCCTGTTGGTATGCCAGGGCCTGTTACACCTTGGGGCAAGCCTGCACTGGGTGCACGGACTCGTAAGAAGAAGGCAAGCGATCGCCTGATCATCAGACGGCGCGGGAAGTAAGTAGGGTTTTCTCCGAGGAGGTGTAGTAATGAGTAGATCTCTGAAAAAAGGTCCTTTTGCCGATGAGCACCTGCTCAAGAAAGTGCGAGAGCTCAATGAAAAGGGCGAAAAAAAGGTAATCAAGACATGGTCTAGAAGATCGACCATTTTCCCTGAAATGGTTGGGCATACAATTGCGATTCACGATGGACGCCGGCATGTGCCCATTTACATCACCGAGGAAATGGTTGGCCACAAACTGGGAGAGTTTGCACCAACCAGAACCTTCCGGGGCCACGCTGGCAGCGAGAAGTCTTCGCGTAGATAAGCAGAATGGGGGATAGAACATGATTGAGGAAAGGAAAGCCAAAGCGATTGCCCGGCATGTGAGAATTTCTCCACGTAAGGCTCGCCAGGTAATCGATTTGATTCGTGGTAAAGATGCTCAAGAAGCATTGACCATCCTGCGCTTCACGCCGAAGGCTGCATCTCCCATCATCGCCAAGGTGGTGCGCAGTGCCATGGCCAATGCTGAGAACAATCACGATATGGACGTTGATTCTTTGTACGTTGCCGAGTGCTACGTAGACGAAGGCCCCACGCTGAAGAGAATTCGGCCTCGGGCAAGAGGTATGGCTGATAGAATCCGGAAGCGTACAAGCCACATCACTGTCATCTTGCGGGAAAAGGAGGAATAGGTGCGTGGGTCAGAAAGTACACCCGGTAGGGTTTAGACTTGGAGTCGTAAAAGACTGGGAAAGCAAATGGTACGCTAACAAGCGTGAGTATGCTGATTTGCTCCATGAAGACCTGAAACTGAAACGCCTGATTAAGAAGCGTTTCTATACCGCAGGTATTTCCAAGATTGAAATTGAACGCGCAGCCAATCGGGCCAAAATTACCATTCACACTGGACGTCCTGGCATGGTGATTGGTAAAGGTGGCGCCGAGGTTGACAAACTGCGCAAGGATCTGGAAGACCTGACGGGCCGTCAGGTTCATGTCAACATCGTGGAGGTTAAGAATCCAGAACTGGATGCACAGCTGGTAGCTGAAAACATCGCCTTCCAGCTCGAGCGGCGGATTTCTTTCCGGAGAGCTATGCGGCAGGCACAGCAGCGTGCAATGCGTTTAGGTGCCAAAGGTATTAAGGTAGCTGTCTCTGGCCGCTTAGGTGGCGCCGAAATCGCTCGGACAGAGTGGAACCCCGAAGGATCCATTCCCCTCCACACACTGAGAGCAGATATTGACTACGGATTCGCCGAAGCAGCAACAACCTTCGGACAGATCGGTGTCAAGGTATGGATTTATCGAGGTGAGATTCTACCAGAAAGAGTCGAACAGAAGGCTAAGGGGGGCAAGTAATAGATGCTGATTCCAAAGCGTGTCAAGTATCGCAGAGTCCACCGTGGCCGCATGACAGGCAAGGCTCAGAGGGGTTCAACAGTAACTTACGGAGAATTTGGCCTGCAGGCTTTAGAGCCAGGTTGGATCAAGAATACACAAATCGAAGCAGCCCGTGTTGCAATGACTCGTCATATCAGAAGAGGCGGTAAGGTTTGGATTCGGATTTTCCCCGACAAACCCATTACCCGCAAGCCTGCCGAGACCCGTATGGGTTCCGGAAAGGGTGCTCCCGAATACTGGGTCGCAGTCGTAAAGCCCGGGAGAATTATGTTCGAGATCGGTGGTGTGCCTGAAGAACTGGCGCGGGAAGCTATGACCTTAGCAGCTCACAAGCTCCCCATCAAAACCAAGTTCGTATCTCGTACAACAGCAGGTGGTGACGCAAATGAAGGCTAATGAAGTTCGGAAATTAACCGATACTGAGTTGGAACAGAAACTGTCTGAACTGAAGGAAGAGCTCTTCAACCTGCGGTTTCAACTGGCCACTGGCCAATTAGACAACCCAATGCGCATTCGTACTGTGCGCAAGGATATCGCCCGGGTCAAGACCATCATGCGTGAACGGGCGCTGAACATTCAGAGAGCTTAGATACCCTTGAGGAACTGCGAAGGGAGGAGCAGATGTGAACGAAGACAGACGCATGAGACGGACCAGAGTGGGCACTGTCATCAGCGATAAGATGGATAAGACCGTTGTGGTTCAAGTAGAGCGGATCGTCAGACATCCGTTGTATGGCAAGGCAATGCGCCGCTCGGTTAAGTTCAAAGCCCACGACGAGAACAACGAGTGCAGGGTTGGCGATCGGGTGCGCATTATGGAAACCCGCCCGCTCAGCAAGGATAAGCGCTGGCGAGTAACTGAGATTGTGGAGAGAGCTCGCTAGTTGATTGATACCCTAGAATGGTGAAGGGAAGGAGGAGCTGACGTGATCCAGCAAGAGAGTCGTCTAAGAGTAGCAGACAATACCGGAGCACGTGAGATCTTATGTATCCGAGTGCTTGGCGGATCTAAGCGGCGCTACGCCGGAGTTGGTGATGTAATCATCGCAACAGTAAAGAGTGCTGCACCTGGCGGCGTAGTGAAGAAAGGCGATGTTGTAAAAGCCGTAGTCGTCCGCACCAAGAAGCAGTACCGCCGGCCTGATGGTTCATATATTCGTTTTGATGAAAACGCAGCAGTAATCATCAATGATCAGAATAACCCGAGAGGCACCCGTATTTTTGGGCCAGTTGCCCGTGAACTGCGGGAAAAAGATTTCATGAGAATTGTCTCTCTAGCTCCTGAGGTTCTGTAGAAGAAAGGAGGATGGGAAGTGAGCAAAGTCCATGTGAAAAGCGGCGATCGGGTTAAGGTACTCACTGGCGACAGTGCCGGCAAGATCGGTAAGGTGCTGGAGGTTTTTCCCCGCCGTGGTAAGATAATTGTGGATGGCGTAAACATCCAGAAAAAGCATACTCGTCCGACTCAAACGAACACTCAGGGTGGTATTGTGGAAAAGCCGGGTGTGATTGATGCTTCGAATGTCGCCTTGGTCTGCCCAAGCTGCAACAAAGCTACCCGAGTCAGCAGGCAGCGTTCGGAAGATGGTAAGCTTACACGCCTATGCAAAAAATGTGGTAAGGCGATCGACTAGGATTTCGTTGGAGAAGGGGGGAGTAGCTCATGGTACGCTTTAAAGAAAAGTACAGGAACGAAGTAGTACCTGCCATGATCGAGCGGTTTGGCTACAAGAACGTGATGCAGGTACCCCGTTTTGATAAAATCGTCTTGAACATCGGCTGCGGCGATGCAGTTGCAGATCCAAAGGCACTGGAAGGAGCAGTCCGTGATCTGGAGGCCATTTCGGGACAGAAACCCGTTATTACACGGGCCAAGAAGTCCGTGGCTAACTTTAGAATTCGCCAGGGGATGCCAATCGGATGCAAGGTAACCCTCAGAGGCGATAGAATGTACGAGTTCCTTGATCGGCTGATCAGCGTCACACTTCCGCGGATTCGTGACTTCCGTGGAGTATCGGCCAAGTCATTCGATGGACACGGCAATTACAGCCTTGGCCTGCGCGAACAGCTGGTCTTCCCAGAAATCGACTACGATAAGATTGACAAGGTCCGGGGCTTGGAAGTTGTGATTGCCACTACAGCTGAGACTGACGAAGAAGCTTATGAACTCTTGAAGCTCATGGGAATGCCATTTAGAAGCTGAAAGGAGAGATAACGTGGCAAAGAAGTCTAAGATTATTCAAGCGCAGCGTGCGCCTAAGTTCGAAGTACGCCAGGTTAATCGCTGCCGGATCTGCGGACGCCCCCGTGGCTATATGCGCCGCTTTCAGATGTGCCGTGTCTGCTTCCGGAAGTTAGCCAATGAAGGCCAAATTCCTGGAGTGAAGAAGGCCAGCTGGTAAAGACGTTTCATCCGAAGGGAGGTTTCCAGTATGGTAATGACTGATCCAATCGCCGATATGCTGACTCGGATCCGGAATGCGAATTCCGTCAAACATGAATCGGTGGATATTCCCAGCTCAAAACTGAAGGTTGAAATAGCCCGCATCCTCAAGGATGAAGGTTTTATTCGGGAATACAAGGTTATAGAAGATGGTAAACAAGGCATTCTGCGGATTTACCTCAAGTACACACCCCAAAAGGACCAAGTTATCCAAGGTCTGAAGCGCATCAGCAAGCCAGGCCTGCGCGTGTACGCCAATAAAGACGAGGTTCCCCGTGTATTAGGCGGCCTTGGTATTGCAATTCTGTCTACTTCTAAAGGGGTTATTACAGACAAGACTGCCCGCCAAGAAGGCGTAGGCGGCGAAGTAATCTGCTACGTTTGGTAAGGGGGGGAAATAAATGTCCAGAATTGGCAAGATGCCAATTGCGATTCCAGCAGGAGTTGAAGTTAAGCTGAACGGCAGCGTCGTCGAAGTCAAAGGGCCAAAGGGACAGCTCACAAAAGAACTTCACCCTGACATGATCATAGAGTTAGAAGACGGATTCATTCATGTCAAGCGCCCCAGCGAGTCGAAAGAACACCGCTCTCTGCACGGCCTCACCCGTACCTTGATCGCAAACATGGTTCAGGGCGTAACCCAAGGTTTCTCCCGCAACCTGGAGATCCACGGTGTAGGATATCGTGCTGCCAAGCAGGGTGACAAACTCGTATTGTCCCTGGGCTTTTCACATCCCGTTGAGATAGTTCCAGAGCCGGGAATCGAAATCGATGTGCCGGCACCCACAAGAATTACCGTTAGAGGCATCGACAAAGAGCTTGTGGGTCAGACCGCTGCAATTATTCGAGATCTACGCAGACCTGAGCCTTACCTCGGCAAGGGTGTCCGTTACGAAGGCGAACGGATCCGTCGGAAGGCTGGTAAGGCTGGCCGAGCTGGTTCTTAGTTTGCTATAAGGATGGTGAGTATAGATGGCCAAATTTGATCGGCGAACAGCACGCAAACGCCGCCACCTGCGGTTGCGCAAGAAGCTTATTGGAACACCTGAACGTCCAAGACTTTCTGTGTACCGCAGCTTGAAGCATATTCATGCTCAAATTATCGATGATTCAATCGGCCACACCCTGGTTTCAGCTTCATCCACAGAACCTGAACTGAAGGCTCTGCTGCCCAACGGCGGTGGTAATAAAGAAGCTGCAAAACAGGTCGGGCTGATTATTGCTCAGAGAGCAAAAGAAAAAGGCATTACTAGCGTAGTCTATGATCGGGGCGGAAATATCTACCATGGCAGAATCGCAGCTCTTGCAGAGGGAGCACGCGAGGGCGGCCTGGAATTTTAGGAGCAAGGGAGGGAAGTAAGCTTGGCAAAACGAATTGATGCTAGTGGATTGGAACTGGAAGAGCGCTTAGTCAGTGTTAATCCTGTATCGAAGACAGTAAAAGGTGGCCGGAGCCGTTCCTTCAGTGCTCTTGTAGTAGTAGGAGATGGTAATGGCCGGGTTGGTGCTGGCTTGGGTAAGGCTAAGGAAGTTGCCGAAGCCATTCGGAAGGCTTCTGACGAAGCTAAGCGGAACCTGATCGAGATTCCCATCGTTGGAACTACCATTCCGCACGAAGTTACCGAGAAGTTCGCTGGAGCCCAGGTCATGCTGAAGCCAGCCTCAGAAGGTACAGGAGTTATTGCCGGTGGTCCGGTCCGCGCGGTTTTGGAGGTAGCAGGGGTAAAGGATATCCTGACCAAGTCCCTTGGTTCTTCTAATCCGATTAACGTTGTGCGTGCAACCCTCATGGGCATCCAGAAGCTGAGAACTGTTGAGGAAGTGGCCCGCCTGCGTGGAAAAACTCCTGGAGAGATCTTGGGTTAGGGGGCGAACGTTGTGGCAAAATTAAGGATTAAATACAAGAAGAGTGCAATCGGCTATGCACAAGATCAAAAGGATACTATTGCCGCTCTCGGCTTTACAAAGCTCGGCGGCGAAGTTATCCATGACGACACCCCCGCCATCAGGGGTATGGTGAACAAGGTACGTCATCTTGTCGAAGTTGAAGAAATAGAAGAATAATTGAGGGGGTGAGACTGTGCGGATTCACGAACTTCAGCCTGCTGAAAACAGTCGTTCTTCACGTAAACGGGTAGGCCGCGGTATCGGTTCGGGACTCGGCAAGACTTCTGGTCGCGGACAAAAGGGGCAGCATTCCCGTTCTGGTGGTGGAAAAGCTCCTTACTTCGAAGGTGGTCAAACCCCACTGGTACGGCGTCTGCCTAAGCGGGGCTTCACCAACATCTTCCAACTGCAGTATGCGGAAGTCAATGTTGGCGAACTCAACTGCTTTGAACCGGGAACTGTTGTCACTCCCCAACTGCTGAAAGAGGCGGGGCTTGTCAAGAAGATCAAGGACGGCATCAAGATTTTAGGAGACGGTGAGCTCAACCATGCACTGACAGTGCAAGCTCATAAGTTTACAAAATCGGCGACAGCCAAGATCGAAGAGGCTGGCGGCAAAGTAGAGGTGATCTAGTTGCTGGACGCGTTAAGAAACGCTATGCGCATTCCTGACCTTCGTCGGAAGATCATCTACACAGCAGCCATGCTAGCCATCTTCCGGGTTGGGTCATTCGTTCCTGTCCCAGGCGTGAATGCGGCAGCGTTAGCCGAGCAGCTTGGCATTGATGGTGGAAACATTTTCGGTTTTCTGAACCTGTTTACAGGTGGTGCTTTAGCAAGATTTACCATATTTGCTTTGGGTGTAAGTCCATACATTACGGCCTCAATCGTGCTTAACCTTTTGACCATTGTTATTCCTAAGTTGGAAGAACTGTCGAAGGAAGGCCCGGAAGGCCGTAAGGTGATCGAGCAGTACACCCGATATGCTACTGTATTGCTCGCTTTCATCCAGGCATTTGCGACAACCATGATGGCCCGCTCTTGGGGCGTGACGCAGGTACCAGGTTTCTTTGGCCTGGCATTGATCATGCTTACCCTTGTGGCGGGAACCATGCTGCTGATGTGGTTGGGTGAGAAGATTACAGAGAAGGGTATCGGAAACGGTGTTTCCCTCCTGATTTTCATGGGTATCGTTTCGGAAATGCCTGGTAATGTAATTAATTCCATCCAGGCGGCCAGGCTTGGCGCAGTCAGCGTTTTCAGCTTGATTTTGTACCTCGTCCTATCTGTAGTAGTCATTGCCGCAGTTGTCTTAGTCGTACAGGGGCAGCGCCGGATTCCTGTGCAGTATGCTAAGCGGGTAGTAGGCCGCAGGGTCTATGGTGGACAATCAACTCACATTCCGCTGAAGGTAAACCAAGCCGGTGTTATCCCTGTAATTTTCGCATCATCGGTCCTGACGTTCCCATTGACGCTGACTCAGTTTGTACCAGCGTTGAGTTTCATCAACAAATGGTTTGAGTACGGTTCTTTCGGGTACAACTTGGTTTTTGTGATACTGGTCATTTTCTTCACTTACTTCTATACAGCGGTGACCTTTAACCCAGTTGAGGTTGCCAACAACATGAAGAAGAACGGTGGTTATATACCAGGACTTCGTCCAGGCAGACCGACGGCCGAGTACTTGGATCGTGTCCTGACTCGCATCACACTGCCGGGTGCCATTTTCTTGGCCATCATTGCAGTGCTTCCGTTCTTGGTGGCGGCCATTACACGGGTACCCACTAACCTTCTCTATTTCGGAGGAACAGGGATTCTGATTATGGTGGGCGTTGCGCTTGAGACAATGCAGCAAATTGAAGCCCATCTCCTGCTGCGGCACTACGAAGGGTTCCTGAAATAGAAGGGGGCAGTTTAAAGATGCGGTTGGTGTTGTTAGGCCTGCCAGGTGCGGGAAAGGGTACTCAAGGGAAGCATATTTCGGAGAAGTACGGTATCCCGCACATTTCGACAGGGAGCTTGATTCGAGGAGCAGTGGCGTCTGATTCGCCCTTGGGGCGGGAGGCAAATAAGTACATCAGTAAGGGAAACCTTATACCTGATGAACTGGCCATTGAGATCCTGCATGAACGACTCGTTGAACCTGATTGTGCCGACGGTTGGATTCTTGATGGTTTTCCTAGAACTGTGCGGCAGGCCATCTTTCTTGACCAGCAGCTGGCCAAAATTGGCTCTGAGGTGCAGATCGCGTTAGACATCCGCATTACCCCAGAGGAAGCCATTCGGAGAATTTCTAAGCGGCGTGTCTGCAGTCAATGTGGAGCTGTCTACCATCTCACACACTACCCCGCAAAAGGCGATGGTGTGTGTGACAAATGCGGTGGCAAATTGGTACAGCGTCAAGACGATACTGTAGAAACGGCACGCAAGCGTCTGGAGGTTCACATGATACAGACACATCCCGTGGTTCACTTTTATGCCCAGAGCGGCAGGCTTTACAGTGTAAATGGAGAGGCACTGATAAGTGACGTTTTTGCCGAAGTGGACCGCTTGATTGCTCATTTCGCCGATGAAGGCGATGGGGCATCAGCGGGTGGTGTTCTGTGATCATACTGAAATCCTCTGATGAGCTGCTGGCAATGCGCAGGGCAGGTTTGGTCGTGGCCCGGGCCCACGAACTGGTGCGGGAAATGGTTCGTCCGGGGGTAACGACTCTCCAAATCGACCAAGCTGTTGAGGAATTCCTCCGCAAAGAGAACGCTATTCCCGCCTTCAAGGGGTACCACGGCTACCCTGCCACTATTTGTGCCTCGGTCAACGAGGTGGTTGTGCACGGTATTCCAAGCTCAGATGTGGTTTTAGAGGAAGGTTCAATCATTGGTGTTGATATCGGAGCATTTGTGGATGGATTTTGTGGTGACAGTGCTTGGACCTATCCTGTGGGTGAAGTGTCCGAAGAGGTCAAGACCCTGCTGAAGGTAGGGGAAGAGGCTCTCTATAGCGGCATCGCCCAAGCAGTGGTTGGCAACCGCCTCTCTGATATTTCCTATGCTGTCCAACAATATGCTGAGAGTTTCGGGTTTTCTGTTGTGAGGGATTTTGTCGGGCACGGTATTGGGCGGAAGATGCATGAAGATCCACCAGTGCCAAACTTCGGGCCTCCGGGACGGGGGCCGCGGCTCAAGGCGGGAATGACCTTGGCTATCGAACCCATGATCAATGCGGGTGGCTATGAAGTTGAGGTACTTGAGGATAACTGGACTGCCGTAACAAGGGATGGCAGCTGGTCAGTGCACTTTGAACACACCGTTGCCATCACCGATGATGGCCCGCAGGTTCTCACAAGTCTGCAGGAGTGATTGAATGGAACTCTTAAATCTAGGGCAGTTGGTTACTTCTAGAGCCGGAAGGGATGCTGGAAGAAAGTACGTCGTGATCGGGTTCAGTGAACCAGGATTTGTACTCGTGGCTGATGGAGAGATTCGCAAAGTCAGCCGCCCAAAGCGGAAGAATGTAAAGCATCTCATTGCCCATCGGGCAAGTCTGTCGGAAGATTCATTGTCCAATGGCAAGATCCGGCGTTTCATAGAGAGCCATTCTGCAGCGGAAAAACAAGGAGAGGAGGGTTCAACTGTCTATGGCGAAAGATGATGCTATTGAAGTTGAAGGTACAGTCATAGAACCGCTTCCAAACGCAATGTTCCGTGTAGAGTTAGAGAATGGGCACAAGGTTCTGGCCCATATTTCAGGTAAGATGCGTATGCACTTTATTCGAATTCTCCCCGGTGACAGAGTTACGGTGGAACTATCTCCGTACGATCTGACTCGCGGACGAATTACGTATCGTAAAAAATAGCAGCGGCTAAAGGGGGACAAAACAATGAAGGTCAGACCTTCTGTAAAGCCGATTTGTGAAAAGTGCAAGATTATCCGCCGCAAAGGGCGTGTTATGGTAATCTGCGAAAATCCCAGACACAAACAAAAACAAGGCTAGTTGAGATAAGGGGGTGTCCATTTAGATGGCACGTATAGCAGGTGTAGATTTGCCGCGCGATAAGCGCATCGTGATCGGCTTGACCTATATCTATGGTATTGGCCGGAGCACGGCTGAGAAAATTGTTGATATCTGCGGAATCAACCCAGATACACGGGTGCGTGACCTCACCGAAGATGAGGCCAACCGCCTTCGCGATATCATCGAGAAGCAATTAGTTGTCGAGGGCGACCTTCGGCGTGAAGTAAACATGAACATCAAGCGGCTGCGGGATATCGGTTGCTACCGTGGTCTCCGTCACCGCCGCGGCCTTCCTGTACGGGGTCAGCGTACAAAGACCAATGCAAGAACTCGCAAAGGTCCCAAACGCGTCGCCGGCAAGAAGAGATAGGCTGACTGAAAGGAGGATATTAAATGGCTAGACAACGTAGAGGACAGCGCCCACGCCGGAGGGAACGCAAGAATATCCCAACTGGCATTGCGCATATCCGTTCTACCTTTAACAATACAATTGTAACCATCAGTGACATGCAGGGGAATGTAGTTGCCTGGTCCAGCGCCGGTAACATGGGCTTTAAAGGTTCCAGAAAAGGTACCCCATTCGCTGCTGGTATGGCAGCTGAAGCTGCTGCACGCGCCGCTATGGAACACGGCATGCGTGAAGTTAGCGTCTATGTAAAAGGCCCTGGCGCAGGCCGGGAGGCCGCCATCCGTTCTCTGCAGGCAGCGGGTATGGAAGTTACCACGATCAAAGACGTGACACCAATTCCTTATAACGGATGCCGCCCACCAAAACGGCGGAGAGTCTGATCAGGCTTGCTGACAGACGTTGTGGCCCAGTGTGGGTTCTTCCCACACAGCCTGCTTAAGAAGGAGGGTGTACCAGAGCTATGATCGAAATTGAAAAGCCAAAGATCGAGCAGGTAGAGTTAACAGAGGACTATGGCAAGTTTGTGGTAGAACCACTTGAGCGAGGCTATGGTATTACGCTTGGCAACAGCTTGCGTCGTATACTGCTTTCGTCGCTGCCTGGAACTGCTGTGACATCCGTTCGCATCGATGGCATTCTCCATGAATTCTCGACTGTTCCTGGAGTGGTGGAAGACACCGTTGATATAGTCCTCAATCTCAAGAAACTCCTGGTCAAGCTGCATGTAGATGAGCCGGTTACAATCCATGTTGTCGCTGATAAACCCGGGAAGTTCTTAGCTGGCGATATCACCGTGGATCCCAGTGTGGAGATTCTCAATCCAGAACTGCACATTGCCACGCTTGAAGAAGGCGCCAAGCTGGAGATGGAAATCACAGTGGCTAAGGGCCGTGGATACGTGAGTGCTGAGCGAAACAAACAGCCAGATCATCCTATTGGCCTTATTCCTGTCGACTCCATCTTTACTCCTGTAAAGAAGGTCAACTATTCTGTTGAAGATACCCGGGTAGGACAGATTACAGACTTCGACCGCCTCGTTCTTGAGGTCTGGACTGACAAAACCATTGCCCCGGATGAAGCGGTGAGTCTTGCAGCGAAAATTATGATGGAGCACCTGAAACTGTTCACCGACCTCACCGAGAGTGTGAGCGATGTTGAGATTATGGTGGAAAAAGAAGAAGAATCTATTGACCGCCTATTAGAGATGACAGTAGAGGAGCTCGACCTATCCGTGCGTTCTTACAACTGCCTCAAGCGTGCTGGAATTAATACATTGGCAGAGCTGACCAGGCGGACTGAAGAGGACATGATGAAGGTGCGTAACCTCGGTAAGAAATCACTCGCAGAAGTCAAAGAGAAACTTGCGGAATTGGGGCTCTCCTTACGGAAATCTGATGAATGAGGTAGGTGAGTGAAGGTGAAACTCAGAAGACTGGGAAGAAGATCTGGTCATAGAAAAATGCTGCTGCGAAATCAAGTGACATCTTTTATTCTGAATGGCAGAATCGAGACCACTGAGCCAAAAGCTAAGACCATCAAACCGCTGATCGACAAGATGGTAACCCTTGGTAAGCGCGGTGACCTGCATGCCCGCAGGCAAGCTGCCGCCTATCTGCTCGACCCCAAGGCTGTTCAGAAGTTGTTTGATGAAATTGCTCCGAAGTACGCAGAACGGAATGGCGGTTATACAACGATTGTAAAGACCGGATTCCGTCGCGGCGATGCAGCACCCATGGCGGTTATCGAGTGGGTGTAATAGATAGCTGCCGGTGAGGTCGCAGAGGTTGATCCCTCTGCGTTCTCTGTTTTCGGCAGAAAGTGTGAGCTTTGGGGAGTGGAGGTGTTTTTGTGGCCGAGCCGCTGATTCGATTTGAGGAGGTCCACTTTAAGTATAACGCCGGTACAGAACGGGAATGGGCTGCATTGCAGGATATCACTTTAGAAATATATCCGGGAGAGTTTGTGGCTGTTCTAGGGCACAATGGTTCGGGTAAATCAACTCTTGCTAAGCACTGCAATGCTCTGCTGATTCCCTCCGCAGGAAAAGTTTATGTCAATGGACTAGATACCAGTGATGAAACTAGGGTCTGGGAGATCAGGCAGCAGATTGGTATGGTTTTTCAAAACCCAGACAACCAATTGGTAGCAACGACTGTGGAAGAAGACGTGGCCTTCGGCCCGGAAAACCTCGGCATCCCATCGAAAGAAATCCAGCTTAGGGTGGATGAAGCACTGCGAGCAGTAGGTATGGAAGAGTACCGTCTGCATTCACCTCACCAGCTGTCGGGAGGCCAAAAGCAGCGGGTCGCTATTGCAGGGATGATCAGTATGCGGCCCCAATGCATCGTTTTAGACGAACCAACCGCGATGCTGGATCCGGTGGGCAGGCGAGAGGTCATGGAGACAATACATCATCTAAACAAGACCGAAAACATCACCATAGTCCATATCACCCACCACATGGACGAAGTAATCGATGCCGATCGAGTAGTGATCATGGCCGGTGGTAAGATTGCCCTCCAAGGCACACCTAAAGAAGTGTTTTCGCAGATTGATCTACTGCGCCGTCTCCACCTTGATGTTCCGCAGGTTACTGATCTGGCCCATCGTTTGAAGCGGCATGGGTGTTCTTTACCTGAAGGGATAACGAAAGTAGACGAGTTGGTGATGCACCTATGTCAATAAGAGTCGAAAACCTATCCCATATCTATAACGAAGGCACACCCATGGCAAGAGTGGCGCTCCGCGACGTGAGCCTGACTATCGAAGACGGTGAGTTCATTGGATTGATAGGTCACACAGGTTCAGGCAAATCCACTCTAATTCAGCATTTCAACGGACTGTTAATGCCCACCGAGGGTAAGGTCTACGTTGACGGAGTAGACCTGACACATAAAGAAACCAGTCTGCGGGCTGTGAGGCAGAAGGTTGGCATGGTATTTCAGTATCCAGAGCACCAATTATTCGGCGAAACGGTATATGAAGATGTGGCCTTTGGCCCGCGCAATGCCGGGATTGATGAAGAAGAGGTTGCTCAGCGGGTAAAGGAAGCCCTTGAATGGGTGGGGCTTAGTTACGAGGCCTTAAAGGATCACTCGCCTTTTGAGCTTTCTGGCGGACAGAAGCGTCGCGTGGCTATTGCGGGCGTGTTGGCGATGCGCCCAGCTGTCTTGATTCTCGATGAACCCACCGCGGGCCTTGACCCTGAGGGTTCTGCCGAGATTCTCGGCAAGATTCACGACCTACACAGGCGTAGAGGAACTACTGTAATTTTAGTGAGCCACAGCATGGAAGACGTAGCCCGTCTGTGTACCCGTTTGATCGTGATGGAGCACGGGGGAGTTGTACTGGATGGTACTCCGAAGGAAGTGTTTTCACAGGTTGACCGTCTGCGAGAGATGGGGTTAGGTGTCCCACAGGTAACCGAGGTAATGCACGAGCTGCGGAGCCGCGGACTGCCTGTTCAGACGGACGTGTTGACTCTGGAAGAAGCTGAGGCCGAATTACTTCGCGTATTGGAGCTGAGACGCCATGGCACTGTTTAAGAACATTACTATCGGCCAGTACATCCCCGGCAATTCGGTAATCCATAGGCTCGATCCCCGTACCAAGATTCTCGGTGCCGTGCTTCTGATCGCAATGCTCTTCTTAGTCGATTCTGTATGGGGTTATCTTTTGGCAGGTTTGGCTATTTTTGCCGTTATCTATCTGTCTGAGATTCCGATCAAAGTCGTACTTAGAGGACTGCGCCCACTGTTTGTAATTTTGCTCTTAACTGTGTCACTGCATCTCTTCATGACCGAGGGAGATCCGATTTTCAATGTCCGGTTTCTCAACAGGATAACCTGGCAGGGCTTAAACCGTGGTGTCTTGATGGGTGTGCGGCTTGCCCTCTTGGTTATGGGAACCTCGCTTTTGACCCTGACCACTTCGCCCATCAATTTGACTGATGGTATAGAGAGTCTGCTCTCGCCTGGCAAGCGGATTGGCGTTCCCGCTCATGAACTTGCCATGATGATGACTATCGCCCTGCGTTTTATTCCTACCCTCTTGGAGGAAGCCGAGAAAATCATGAAAGCGCAGATGGCCCGAGGTGCAGATTTCCAGAGTGGTAACTTAGTTCAGAGAGCGAAAAGCTTGATTCCTCTGTTGGTACCATTGTTTGTCAATGCTTTCAGGCGTGCCGATGACTTAGCAGTAGCTATGGAAGCCAGGGGTTATCGCGGAGGCGAAGGGCGTACTAAGTTTAAAGAACTCCACTTTAGGAGAGCAGATGTATTTGCGCTGATCATTTCCTTCGGATTTGTGGTTGTGATCAGTGTGCTCTTTTAGAAGGTGGGATGGTAGTGCTGAATTACCGCCTCACGGTGCAGTATGATGGGACAGACTTTGCCGGATTTCAGGTGCAGCCTGGGCAGTACACTATTCAAGGGGAACTTGAGCGAGCTTTGGCTGTTCTAGCGAAAGAACCTATTCGGATTATTGGAGCAGGAAGGACAGATGCGGGCGTACATGCCGAGGGTCAAGTGGTCAGTTTCAAAACAGATGCCCTCACTGTACCCATCGACCGGCTGCCAATTGCGGTTAACAGCCTGCTGCCGTTCAGCATTCGGGTGCTAGAGGCCCAATATGTGCCTCCCGATTTCCACGCCCGTTACAGTGCTGTGCGAAAGACATACCGCTATCAGGTGTTCCACGGGCCTGTGGCAGATGTGTTCCTCAGAAGGTTTGCTCACTGGGTTAGGGAACCACTAGACTGGGATCTGATGAGAGACGCTGTTCAGCAGCTTATCGGTAGACACGATTTTCAAGGTTATGCAGCTACCGGCAGCAGTGTAAAAACGACTGTGCGAACCATGTATGCCATTGAGATTGATACAGCACAGCGAGTGAAAACTATCCGATTTACAGCTGATGGTTTCTTGTACAATATGGTTCGCAACATCGTGGGAACCCTAATTGAAGTAGGGCAGAAGAGGCGTACAGTAGAATCAGTCCTCGAGGTGCTGGAGAACCGTAACCGAGCCCTTGCCGGGCCGACCGCACCGCCAGTTGGACTGGTTCTGGAGACGGTGGATTATGCTTGACACGCACCCGTGGGTGCTGTAAAATGATAGTTGGCGATTTTGCTTTTTTCAGCCTGAGAAGGATACGATTGCCCCGTTCGTTTCCTAATCTGGTTTACTAGACGAACTTGTTGAAGCAAAGGGGGGAATCCCAAGTGAAAACCTATATGGCAAAACCGAGTGAAGTTACCCGTACGTGGTACCTAATCGATGCCAAGGACAAAACATTGGGCCGGTTAGCCTCTCAGGTTGCCGCCATCCTGAAGGGTAAGCACAAACCAACCTACACACCACATGTTGACGCAGGTGACCATGTTATTATCATCAATGCGGACAAGATTCGCTTGACTGGTAAGAAGCTTCAGGATAAGAAATACTACCGGCACAGCGGCTATCCTGGTGGAATCAAGGAAATCACCGCTGGTGATCTGCTGCAGCGTCATCCTGAGCGGGTGATCAAAACCGCCGTGTGGGGTATGCTCCCTCACAATCGGCTGGGCCGCAAGATGATCAAGAAACTCAAGATCTACGCTGGCGACCAACATCCGCACGAGGCACAGCAGCCTGTAACTTATGAACTCAAATATTAATTGCGTGATAAATCCCAATGTGAAGGGAGGGAGACTAGATGGACGTAATTCCAAAGAAAGAAGCGCATTACGGCACAGGCCGGCGTAAGAAGGCAGTTGCTCGTGTACGTCTTCTCCCTGGTAATGGTAACATCGTAATCAACAAGAGAAGTATCGACGAGTACTTCGATAGAGAGGTTCTGCGCACCCTCGTCCGCCAACCTCTAGTTCTCACCGAAACAGAAGGTAAGTATGACGTGATCGTCAATGTGCGCGGTGGAGGAACCACTGGACAAGCAGGCGCGATTCGTCACGGTATTGCTCGCGCTCTGTTGACCGTCGATGGTGACCTGCGCGGTACCTTGAAGAAGGCTGGTTTCTTAACTCGCGATCCTCGCATGAAGGAGCGGAAGAAATACGGCTTGAAGAAGGCCCGTAAGGCGCCTCAGTTCTCCAAGCGTTAATCTGGATTTACAGACAAGCAACCCGGGAATTTCCCGGGTTTTTGCTTTATTCGGATGGAGTTTCTGGTGTTGGCTCGTTCTGCTCAACAGGAGGCACAGGTTCGAGAGGTTCTTCGGATACTGCATGCTCCTCAGGTAGGATCGGCTGTTGCGGTTCAGGTTCAGGCTGCGGTTCTTCTGAAGGCGGAGTCACCCCCTGATCAGGGGGTGACTCAGGTTCTGGTTCAATAGGAGGTTCTTCTACAGGCTGTTCAGGCTCGGGTTCAGGTTCGGGTTCCGGTTCTGGTTCTGGTTCTGGTTCTGGCTCTGGTTCGGGAGCTGGCTCCTCCTCGGCGGGCGGCTCAGGTTCTGGTTCTGGTTCTGGTTCCGGTGGAGGAGGGAAGGCGCATGGTGCATAAGTTGTGGGAGCAGTTCCCTTTACAAAAGCGTCGTACTCCACATGCTCACATCGTTCTGTCGCTAAGAGCCCGGTGAAAATTTCGATCATGATCCCAGTATCCACATCCGCAGGGACCGGAAAATCTGGAGCTTCTTCTTCGTCCAGCACCTGCGAAAGGAAGTCCCACCAGATAGTGCCGGCGACTTGAGCGCTGGTACCCTCGATCGGTTCTCGGTCATCGTTTCCCACATAGACGACACAGACAATTTCGGGGGTATAGCCAGCAAACCACAAGTCAACATTGTCATTAGTAGTCCCAGTCTTCCCCGCGGCAGGCACAGCTGCTTCGATAGAGCGTCCGGTGCCATATTCCATGACAGCCCTGAGCATGTCAGTCATGAGATATGCTTCTTCTTCACTGAGCACACGTTTGCCGCTGTCTTTCCAACGCAATACTTCTTCACCACTGCTGTCGATCACGCGCACAATGGCATGCGGTGCCCGGTAGACCCCACCGCTGGGGAAGATAGAGTACGCGCCAGCGAGGGCAAGCGGTGAAATACCATTCGTGAGGCCGCCTAAGGCCATGGCCAGGTGCTTGTCATCTTCAGGGAGGTTTAATCCCACATCACGTGCGAATCTAAAGGCTGTATCGACCCCAATTTCATTCAAAGTCCAGACTGCCGCAGAATTCAGGGACATAGCAATCGCGTGCTTCATGGTCAGCCGCCCCCAATATTGGTCGTTGTAGTTGCGCGGCTCGTAGCCAGAGAAACTGCGGCGTGTATCATCGACCAAAGTATTGACCTGCCATCCTTGCTTCAGGGCAGCTGCATAGATGATGGGTTTCATAGCTGACCCAGGCTGCCGCCTCGCCTGTGTTGCTCGGTTGAATTGACTCTGTCTGTAGTCACGGCCGCCCACCATGGCCAAGATCCCACCTGTTTCAGGGTCAATGGCTACTAACGCCCCTTGATTATTCTGGGCACCGAATACCGCTTCTGCGGCTTCCTGATAGCCCAAGTCTAGTGTGGTATGCACCTTCAGCCCACCCTGGAAAACGGCCGTTTCCCCAAGCTCTGCGATGAGGACGTTGGTGATCCAGTCGATGAAGTAGCGAGCCCTACCCCCTGTGCGGCGCTGCACCGCAATGCGAGCTTGTTTGGCAGTCTCTGCTTCGGCTGAACTGAGTCTACCGGTAGCGGCCATCCGGTCCAACACCACATTGCGCCGCTCACGGGCTCGCTCTAGATTGGTATAGGGAGAATAATTGCTGGGAGATTGCGGAAGGCCAGCAATCAGGGCGCTTTGCGGAAGATCAAGTTCTGATACGGGTTTATTGAAATAGACTCGGGCTGCTGCTGCCACGCCGTAAGCACCTTCGCCAAAATACACCTGATTGAGATACATTTCGAGAATCTCGTCTTTGGAATACTGCGATTCTAGAGCGAGGGCTAGGAAGGCTTCCTGAATCTTTCTGCTCCAGGTCTTATCGGGGTAGAGAAAGATATTGCGCGCAAGCTGCATCGTAATGGTGCTGGCGCCCTGTGAACGCTTGCCAGACCGCAGGTTGGCCCAGGCCGCTCTGAAGACTCCGATGATGTCGATTCCCTTGTGCTGGTAAAAACGGGCGTCCTCCACAGCAACAATGGCGTCCTTGAGATGCTGTGGAACCACTTCTAAGCTGACCTTTTCTCCTTGTTCTCCCAGGCGATCAATCAGCTCACCATTGCGATCGTAAATTAGGGCCGCCTGTAGAGTACGGTTCGATGCATAGTCTTGTACCATGCGTACGCTGCGGCTGAACAAAACTGCCGAAGGGATAATCGTCAAAAGAAGCAGCACCGCTAGAATGATGTACCATCGCCGCCGAAGGAAATTCCACATATCACTGCCTCCTCTATTGGTATTATCTGCGCATACTGAAGCCTACATGCGCATACCCTACAACCGATAGGGGGTGGCAAAAGGTGGAATGGTGGCAGATGTGGCTTCTCATGAGTATTGCTCTTTGTATAGGTGCATGGCTGCAGGTTGGCTATCGGTTGGGTGCATTTGCCTGCGGAGCCTTGGTTTGCTTAGGGGCAGCGCTAATCGGAACTGCGCCGATCACTCAGGTGCAGCTGTTCTTGGCGGCTAGTTATGTGGCGTTGGTCGTTTCTACTAGGGTACAGGAACTCCTAGATAGATTTTGACAACCCTTTCCACCATAGGCTATAATTTAATTGCTTTACTACAAGGAGGGATTCGAATTGGCACATATTATTGAGCTTGATGACAGCAATTTCGAGCAGGAAGTACTGCAGAGCGATATGCCAGTTTTAGTCGATTTTTGGGCTGTTTGGTGTGGCCCCTGCCGCATGATCGCCCCAGTCTTTGAAGAGTTGGCTGAGGAATATGCTGGCAAAGTGAAGTTCGCCAAAGTTAACGTAGACCAAGTAACAGAGGTAGTAGGCCGTTACAGCATTATGAGTATTCCTACCATCATGCTGTTCCAAGATGGGAACCCGGTGGAAACTCTAGTGGGTGTTCAGCCTAAGGAGCGTTATTCTGACCTACTGGACGAAGTCATTTCGTAATGGACAGGATTTATTATAATGCGCGGGTCTATTCTTTAGTGGAGAAGGATCATTGGGCCCCAGCAATGCTGGTACGCGCAGACCGAGTAGTTGCATTGGGAGACCGCAGAAGTCTGGATATGATCGCGAAAAACCCCAAGCACATCGACTTGGGTGGCAGCTTTGTGTATCCAGGCTTTACTGATGCTCACGTGCATCTGCTCTGGTTGGGCCTCAACCTCCAACGCATAGATCTGCAGGGCTGCTCGCTGGCGGAGACTTTGCACAAGGTAAGGGAACGGGCTAAGACGGTAGAGCTCGGTACTTGGATCGAGGGTTGGGGGTTTAACTACAACAATTGGCCTGAAGGGAAGCCACATAAGGCCTGGCTTGATGAGATTTGTCCCTACAACCCAGTGGTATTGCGTTCTAAGGATGCCCACCTAATCTGGGTAAACAGTGCTGTACTGAAGGCTTGTGGCATTGGGAGAGATACTCCCGATCCGCTCAATGGCCTAATTGAACGGGACGAACATGGTAACCCCACTGGGCTTCTGATGGAAAATGCCATTCCGCTAGTAACAGGCCAAATCCCTAAGCCAGCGCGGGAGCTCTACCTGAAGGCAGTGAACGATGCGGTAAAGCTCTTAAATAGCTATGGTATTGTGGCAGTTCACGATATGGGGGACCCTGGTGATGGACTGACTCTGTCTGTGCTACAGCAGTATCGCCAGCGCTTTGGGTTAGATCTGCGCATCACGACCGCGCTGCCTTACGACAAACTTGCAGAAGCGGTGGCGCTGGGTATTAGAGCATGCTTTGGCGATGAGTACCTACGCATCGGTGGAATCAAGGCCTTTGCCGATGGATCCCTAGGAGCGCAGACAGCCTGGACTCTCGAACCCTATGAAGGATCAGGCAGTCGTGGGCTGCCTACGTTAGCAAGTGAAGAGCTGAATGCCTTAGTCCGGGATGCCAATGCTCAAGGACTACCGGTGCTTATCCACGCCATTGGCGATGCGGCAAATCGGGCAGTACTAGATGCTTTGGAGACACATGGGCGCCGTGACCTACGGAATCGTATTGAACACGTGCAGCTAATTGCGGAAGACGATCTGCCCAGATTGGCCCGGTTAGGAGTGGTGGCCTCGATGCAGCCCACTCACTGCCCGCAGGATCGATATATGGCAGATAGACTCTGGGGTGAGCGTTCTAAGACGGCTTATGCTTTCCAGAGCCTATTGAAGCATGGTGCTACTCTAGCATTTGGTAGTGATACGCCAGTCGAAGACGCCAATGTCTTGGTAGGGTTGTACAGCGCTGTTGCCAGGAAGCGTTGGAATGAACCACACACCGATCCCTGGTATGGAGAACAGAGGATCTCTATGTGGGATGCTCTGCGGGCTTTCACTTGCGGCGGAGCATACGCTGCCGGGGAGGAGGCATACCGAGGCACATTGAGCCCAGGCATGAAGGCTGATTTCGTTGTCTTGACTAAGGACATTCTAGGCGAGAATGACCCGGAAATACTGAAAGAGACAAAAATTGTCGCCACTTACGTTGGCGGCAGGTGCGTATACGAACGCCCGGCATAGAGCCGGGCGTTTATTATTTATCTCGCTGGACTAACGAATAGACAACTGGGATAACAAACAGAGTGAGAATGGTTGAACTGGTCAGTCCGCCGATTACTGTGACAGCCAGCGAGCGCTGGAACTCAGCACCTTCGCCCCAGCCAAAGGCAAGAGGTACCAAGCCCAGGATCGTGGTGATAGTAGTCATCAGAATCGGGCGCAGACGTACCACACAGGCATCTTTAATAGCCTCAGCAACTCGTTCACCCTCGCGCCTTCTCTGGTTGATGAAGTCAACCAGTACGATGGCGTTATTGACGACAATTCCAACCAGAGCGATCATCCCGATCATGGAGATGATACCCAGGTTATTGCCTGTCACCCAGAGTGCAATGATAGCACCAAGCAGCCCTAGTGGAATAGCCACAATGACAATAAGTGGCTGGACAAAAGATTCGAACTGAGCAGCCATGACCAAGAACACCAGCACGATGGCAAGACCCACTGCGAAGTACAGCTCGCCCATTGACTCGTCAATCATCTGCTGCATACCACTTAGGCGTGCATGGTATCCAGGGGGCAGATCAAGATTATCCATAATCCGCTGAGCGTGGGCTTTTGCCCAGGACAAGTCGTGCTCGCCAATGTTTGCACTTACGTTCAATGTATACAGGCGATCTGTACGCTGGACAGTGGGTGGAATATCTTCAATTTTCGCATCCACTACTTCTCCTAGGATTATTGGATGTTCACCAAAGCCGGCCAAAGAGACAGGCGATGAAACCTTTGCGTCCAGCAGGTCTTCTATGGATTCGAAGGTCTGCTGAGGCCTGAGCATAACGGGCAGTGTCCGCCCATCAACGATAATATCTGTCGCCTTAAGCCCGGAGGTAGCGTAGTGGACACCCAACCCTACTTGACCAGCAGTGAATCCGCCTAAGACACTCCGAGCGGTGTCAACTTCCAGGTAAATCCCGGTACTGGCTTGACTCCAGCTGTCGTCGATCTCAAATAGGCCAGGAATCTTGTGCAGTTCGGCTTTAATTTGATCTCCAATCTGGCTCAACACAGCTCGGTCTTCACCCCGCAGCTCAATCACAAGCCGAGGCGAGAGGATGCTCGAAGCTGATGTACCAAAGAGCGAGGAGTCAACGACAATTGACCTGATGACACCTGCGTCTTGGAGTACTCTCCGTACATCATCGGCAATCTCTGCACTGGACCTCTTACGCGTTTCAAGCGGTTCGAGAGGTACAGACATGGTGACCGTGTTGTTAGATGTTCCCGTAACCAAACTGAGGATGTCATTGTCGCCTTGATCTCCGGCTTGACTAGCAACACCAGCAACACCTGGAATGGCCATGATTTTCTCTTCAAGGTCTTTAACCGCTTCTTTGACTTTATCAATCGTGTTTCCGCCGGGTAATGTGACGGTTAGGCTGAGGAATCCCTCGTCAAAGCTGGGCAGAAACTCTTCGCCGATCTGCGGGAAGATCAGCAGGGCCAAAACAATTGCTGCTCCGACTGCGGCCAGTATCACAGCTCGATGGGACATGCAGAACTCAAGCATGCGCACGTAGTACTTCTGCATTCTAGATTGTGCTTGTGTTCTCCCAGCCGCAGTTGGCGTTTTCCGTAAGAACCGAGAGGCCAGCATTGGGACCAGGGTAATAGCTACAGCCAATGACGCTACCAGAGAATACGTGACTGTCAGGCCCAGCTCTTTCAAGAATTGCCCTGCTAAGCTGTCCAAGAAAATAACAGGCAGGAATACGGCAACGGTGGTAGCTGTAGAGGCGAAGATAGCGGCAGCCACTTCGGAGCTTCCTTTTTCGGCTGCCTCTAGAGTACTTAGTCCCAGTGAACGGTACCTAAAGATGTTCTCCAAGACAACAATTGATGAGTCTACCAGCATACCTACTCCTAGAGCGAGCCCCCCTAGTGTCATCAGATTGAGGGATAGGTCAGACAAATAAACCAAGACGAAGCTGGCAATAATTGAAATGGGAATCGACAAGCCGATTACCGCCATGCTTCCTAAGTGGCGCAGGAAGAACCACAACACTGCGACAGCGAGGATACCTCCCAGTATGATACTGGACATGAGGTTCGAGATCGAGCTTGTAATAAAGGCTGATTGGTCACTCACCACTGTGAAATTGAGGTGCGGATTGGCTTGTTCAATCTTCTGGAGAGTTGCCTTGACTGCGTTTGCCACACGCACCGTATTAGCGCCGCTCTGACGCATCACCTTAATAATGATCGTATCTTCGCCGTTGAAGCGGGTAACTCCCTCGGGCTTTGTCTCTGCAATATGGATGTCGGCTATGTCCGACAGGTATGTTAGTGAGGGCATGAGTCCTGCCAGCCCAAACATGCCTTCAGCCTGCTTAAAGCCGATAATCAGGTCTTTCAACTCATCCAGCCCATTGATGCGCCGCCCGGTACGGGTGGAGTACCGCATATCTCCTTCTGTGACAACACCGCTGGGTACAACAATGTTCTGGTAGGTGATCAGCTGCTGTAGAATCGCTGGCGACAAACCCTGCTCATGCAGGAGTTCCGCATCATATAGGACTCGGATCTCTTCAGAAGTGGTTCCTAACAGACTGACTGAAGCTACACCCTGCAGTTGTTCCAGCTCGGGCTTTAGGCGAGCCAGTTCATTGGAAAGCTCTAGATCGCTGACACCTTCGGCACTGACCGCAATCATCATGAGAGGGAGGTCGTTAGGGTCTATACGGGCAACAACGGGGCTCGAAGCTTCTGACGGCAGACTCATGGCCGCTTGTGCAAGGTTGTTCCGAATATTATCCAGAGCAGTCAGCATGTCGGTACCCCAGTCAAACTGGAGCATGATGGCAGAGATATTCTCCATGCTGTATGAATCCTGCCGCCTGACTCCGCTGACTCCCGCCAGGGAGGCTTCGAGGGGAATGGTTATATCCTGCTCGATAACGTCTGTGGATGCCCCCGGATATGTAGTCACAACTACCGCATACGGTAGGCTCATGTTGGGCAGCAGGTCAATCCCAATTCGCTGAAGTGAAACTACACCGAAAATCAGTGCGATGATAACGACTACAGTGACGGCTACAGGCCGTCTGATGGCGATGCTCGATAGATTCATTAGTAGGGCCTCCTAAAGTAATTCAAATACCAAACTAAGTTCTCTTATGGGAGAGCGTTTTCCTGCATCAGAATTTAGGATAAGGGTGGTACTATGGGAGCTTGGCGGAAATATCTTCCCCTAATAGTCCTAGTACTGGTTGTCTGCGGAGCTGCTGCCTTGAGCTTGTGGCGCATTTCCCAGAAACCGCAGAAGTTAGCCGAAGAAAAGGGAGAACTAAAGAGTGCCAAGTCCTGGCGGTTGTCTCTCAACGAAACAGAACTAGACCTCCTGGCTCGTGTCGTTCATGCGGAGGCAAGAGGTGAACCATATGAGGGGCAGGTTGCGGTTGCCGCAGTGATAATCAACAGAGTTCTTCATCCGGAGTTTCCTAATACTATTTCAGGAGTGGTGTACGAGCCCCTTGCTTTTCAAGTAGTGGCTAACGGGCAGATTAATCAGCCAGCCAGTGAAGAGGCCATCCGGGCAGCCCACGACGCCCTCAATGGATTTGATCCCACTGGGGGTGCAATCTATTTCTACAATCCGGCGAAGACTTCCAGTGCTTGGATTAGAAGCCGCCCAGTTGTGAAAACTATAGGAAAACATGTTTTTTCCACTTAGGGGTGATAGGGTGAAACGCTGGCTCGGCCGCAGCTTCACACGAATAGTATTCGCATTGAGCCTGCTTGTTCTGGGGTTTGCTTTGGGGCAATTCTACCTGCAGAAAGCCTATCAACAACAGATGGAGGCTGGTTACAGGAGGGCATTGCGAGAGTTCGCCGTACACTTGACTGCTCTGGCACAGGAGTTGGGTAAAGCGCGTTTGGTATCGGCGCCCGAGCAGACCGCGGTGATGGCTGCGAATATGCGGAGCAGTATCGAAGCCGCTCAAGCCAACCTGGGACAGCTGCCCTTGGGAGAAGTGGATTTAGGGCGCATCGAGCAGATTATGTGGGAATGCTACCGTTCGTCTTATGCATATGGGCAAGGCTCCCTTTCTTCAGAAGCACTGCAGGCTTTCTATGAACAGATCAGCCAATTGAGTGGTGAGGTGCAGAACCTACTGGCTGAGAAGGAGCTGGAGTCGAGCTGGGTATCTTGGAGCCGTTACTTCACCACATCCCTGACTTTCTCAGAGTCAATTACAACTGCTCTCAGCAATATCAATGCCAGTCTCGACGAGCTGGACGGAAACCTAGTAGGGCTTCCTCGCATAGCGAAGGGCAGTATCTCTGGAGATGAAATTAGTAAGGAACAAGCGGTACAGACGGCCAGGGAGTTCAGCGGGCGGGACGGCTGGGAGTTTCAGGTTGTTAATGAGCGGGAAGGTGACATTCCCGCTTTCACTGTAGAAGGACGAGGAGCGGGGCAGGAGACGATTACTTTGGAAGTAAGTCGACAAGGGGGCTTGGTTCTCTGGATGATCAGCTCCCAGACCGTTAGTGAGAGCAATCTTAGTGAAAACCAAATGGCCGATAGCGCTCGTCGGTTTCTTGCAGAGCGGGGCTTTCCTGAGGTCCATGTAACAGATCTCCAAGTACTGCACAACCGGGCCACGTTTACCTTTGTGCCTGTAGTGGGTGGGCTTTTGCGCTACGCGGAGCCGATCAAAGTGCAGGTAAGTGCGTCTGATGGGCAGATCTTAGGGTTCCAAGGAGTTCTTTATTACTTAGCCAGAGGGCGGGCCGCTGCGGAGGAGCAGGGCACAGAGAATGCTCCTCCCCAAGTTGCGTTGGAACCGAAGAAGCTCGAAGAGCTCATTAACCCGCAGGCTGTGGTCTTAGATCACAAATTAGCCCTGGTTCCGAATGAGTTGGATGAAGAGGTTTTGACACACCGCTTGGGCGTTAAGCTCGGCGAGGATTATTATCTCGTCTACATCAATGATAAGTCAGGACAGGAAGAGAGAATTGTGCCGGTCAGTTCGCCTGATTTCTTCTAGAGAATGAGAGGCGCAATTTTATGAGCTACTATGCTGGTAATTTGGTTTTCGTCACGCTCAGAGATTTCACCGGTAATTTTCAACAGTGGATAGTTGAACAATACCTCGGCATAGCGTTTATAGATGTTTTCAAAGACAGTGACATCGATCAGCCCAAACTCATCTTCGAGAGTGAGAAAAACCACCGTTTTTCCGCTGCGGGTGGGAGGCCGATGCGGACGGATTACCAACCCAGCGGTCTGTACTCGGCCTTCCTTTCGACCGGTTACTTCTTGGCTGGTAAGGACTGTTTTTGGCAGTTTAGAGCGGAAAAACTCCATGATATGATGCTCTGCTGAGAGTGAAAGAACCTGATACTCCCTAATCCAGCGTTCTAAGGGTGGAAAATCTGGCACAGATGGCTGCACTGGTGACTCGAGGAAAAGGCTGCCTTGCTTGTTCTGGTAATAGGTAGGCACACACCACAGTAGATGGCGGCGGTTGTTCGAAAATCGATCGAAGGCTCCACCTAGGATGAGGTTTTCTGTTACATCACGGCTAACTGTAGTGCGATAGATAAAGTCTTCTAAAGAGGTAAAGGGAGCTTGGCGCCGCTCAGCAATAATTGATTCTAAGAATGCGTTCTCCATACCCTTTACTTGTTTTAACCCTATGCGAATAGTTTTTCGGTTGGCGGTAAAGTCGCTCTCGCTCTCATTGATATCAAGGGGCAGTATTTTAATCCCCCGCTGCCGAGCCTGCACACAGAGTGTGTTGGGTGGATAAAAGCCCATGGGCTGCTGATTGAGGAGGGCAGCGTAAAACTGAGCAGGATAATGTTCCAAAAGATAGGCGGTGCGGTAGGCTGTGTCGGCAAAGGCCGCGGCATGAGCTTCGCTGAAGCCATAGCCCGCATAACCGACAATGTAAGAAAAGATTTCCTCAGCAACACTAAGTTCCACACCATTAGCCACTGCTTTGGCGATGAATTCCTTACCAATCTTCTCCATTTCTGCTTGTGAACGAAATCGTGTCATCGCTCTGCGCAGCCGATCAGATTCGCCCGGTGTGAACCCAGCAATTTCAGTGGCGATCTCAATTACCTGTTCTTGATACAAAACCACGCCATAGGTTTTCTCGAGGATTCTGCGCAGTTTCGGGTGAATATAAGTTACTTCCTCTAGGCCACGCCTGCGGGCAATGAATGGTTCTACCATATCGCCCTTGATAGGCCCAGGCCGTATAAGAGCCACACTGGCCACTATATCTTCGAAAACTTCTGAGCCAAGGCGGGACTGAAGAGTACGCTGAGCCGGGCTTTCCAACTGAAAGACACCTACTGTTGATCCGCTTTGGAGGCGGGCATAAGTTTTGGGATCATCATGAGGAATCTGTTCATAAGCAAATCCTTGATCATGCAGCTTTTTCTCTACATCAGATACGGCAGATAATGTGCGCAGGGACAGCAGGTCAATTTTAATCAAGCCCAGATCCTCGATGGTATTTTTATCAAACTGAGTAATCAACACCCCTTTAGCAGAAGGCTGGAGGGGTGTTACCATGGTGAGCGGCTGGGCACTGATCACAAGGCCTCCTAGATGCGTACCAACATGGCGGGGAAACCCGGCCACTACTGCGCAGTAGTCGATCAGGCGTGCATATTTAGGGTGATTCAACGGATGTCTGCGCAGTTCTGGAAGGCGCTGCAGGAGGCCGCGAATACCATCCGCAGGACAGTGAGTTATGTTTTTTGTAAGCTGTGACAGCTCCGCAGGCGTATAACCGAAAGCTCGCCCAAAATCTCGCAGTGCTGACCGGGCATGGTAAGTCTGAAACATGCACACAGAAGCGACGTGGTTTTCACCGTAGCGCTTGTAAACATAATCGGCAATTTCATCACGGAAGCGAGCATCAAAATCAATGTCAATATCAGGTTTTTGAGCCCTTTCTAGACTTAAAAAACGTTCAAATAGAAGCCCGCGTGCAAAAGCATCTACATTGGTTATTCCCAAACAATATGCCACAACCGAGTCTGCCGCTGAACCTCGCCCTGCATAGCGGATTCCTCTTCTTTGGGCATGGCACACAATGTCCCATACTACAAGAAAATAGTCGGCCACATCGAGGGTAATGATGATGTTCAGCTCATGGTTGATACGCTCTTCTAGTTCTTTTGTAATTGTCCCATACCGTCGGTGAGCGCCTTCCCAAGTGAGCTGTTTGAGAAGTTCCTTTGCGGCTTGGGGGTCGTGATCAGGCAGGAATCTTGGGAAAAGATTTGTACCCAGCTCCAGAGCAGGGGTGCAGCGATCTGCGATTTCCAAAGTAGCCTCAAGAGCACGAGGATAGGCAGCAAAGCGCCGTGCCATTTCTGTTGGGCAGGCGAAATAGTTCTCTGCATTGAATGGCCGTTCGGGGTGGATGTCGGCCAGCCTTGTCTGTGTGCGAGTGCAGACCAGTAGATCATGAACAGGAAAGATTTCTTTGCTTAGGTAGTGCACATTATTAGTGGCCACAAGTGGAATCTTGGTGTTTTCATGTAGTATGGTTAGCCCTTCGAACAAAAGCTTTGTATGCGGCAGATAAGACTGGATCATTTCGAGATAGACTTGTTCTCGCCCGAAGGTTTCTATCAGGCGCTGCAGCTCAGCTTGAGCCTGTTCTGGATTGCGGTGGAGAATTGCTTGGCTGATACGCGAGCGGCGGCAGCCGCTGAGTGCGATTATCCCTTCGTGGTGCTCTGCCAGCGCCTCCCAAGGAACGCGGCATGAACCATGGGCTTGACGGGCGAAACCCTTTGTGAGGATTTGACAGATGTTTGCATAACCCCGGCTATTTTCTGCCAGCAGAGTTAGGTGGCTGTCGTCTTCTAAGGTGATTTCAACCCCTTGGATGGGTTTGATGCCGAGCTCTGCTGCGGTTTTATGGAATTCTACCGCGCCACTTACATTGTTGTGATCTGTGAGAGCCAAAGCGGGCATTTCTAGGCGCGCTGCTTCTTCTAGATAAGCCGTGATCGATGATGCTCCATCAAGCATGGAATATTGTGAATGGACGTGGAGGTGAACGAACAACCCACTTCACTCCTTCAAGATTTTAGAGACGGTAGAGGATCCAGCGATCATCATGGGGGGTGTAATGGAGTTCGTTTAACCCATAATCAGTAACTACTTGATACACTACGCGCTCTGGTTCCCCCAGCCACCACTGGCCAACCTCACGCCAATACTCCTGAATGTAGCGAATAAAAACCGGTTTTTGAAAGAAAAACCGACACGGGAAACCATTGTCCAGCATGACTTCAACTGGTTTGTTGATGAGTTTACTCATTTACAGCATCAACTCCCTCCACATCTCCAGAACAAGCTCACGCCGGGGAATAGATATGCCTTTTTGAGCAGGGATTTTCTTTAAAATGTCTTCTGAAAGCTCAGGCTTGATTTTTTTAGGTTGAAAGAACTCCAATTGGGTTACAGGAATGGGCTGCAGGTTCTGCAGTGTAATTCGCAGATTGATAATTGGATCATCAGGCAGAAGCATCTTCATAAGGCGTACCAAGGTTTTGGCGTCGTTGGTGGGCTTCTTGAGATCGCGCCATACTTCTGCAGCAGGTTGATTTTCTACCTCATATTGGAGTAGGATTCTGCCGGCCATCTTTTGGTTGGTATTTAACTTTTGCGCTAGATATGCGCCCGCCTGCTCAAGATAGGACTGTAGGATAGGCCCTACCGCTGGCTGAAGTAGTTCTGGTTCGGTAGTAAAATCTCTCTCCCAGCTGATCTCTAAGTACTGCTGGGGCTGAAAAGGGATTGGATCCTCACCTAGGGCAATTTGCTTCAGGATTTTCGCCCGGGTGCCAAAATGCGCCATTAGATCCTGAACAGGGAACTTGGCCAGTTCTTCTAAAGTGACGATGCCCAGCTTCAACAGGGTATCTGAATCAGGCAGGGGCAGGTGCTGTACCGGGATCTGTTTCATAAAGTCTTGTGTCTTCTCTGGTGGGATCAGAACATCAGTATTGGGATGAGCAGTATAATGGGCAGCCAGCTTAGCAACAATTTTGCTTATCCCACTACCCCAAATCACAGAAAACCCACGCTCAGCTGCATATTTGACTAAATCTTCACCGAAATATTGAGCTATTTTGGGGCTGGGAATCCGTACATACCAGGCATGCGGATACTCTACCTCAATGTCAGTTGTATACTGCCGGGAATAATCCAGCCATGTTTCGGTGTGACGATAAAAATCATTGAGTGCGATTTCTATTATTTCAACGCGATGACCGAGATGATGCACTGTGTTCAAAGGCGTATTCCTTGTAAAACCTAACTGTTTCAGTTCTGGAGAGAAGTCCCAGATTTGGCCGGCATGTGTTAAGATATAAAATGCATCATCTTGTTTGAGGTGCTGAATGTAGAAGTTACGCAGGCCGCAGTAAACAATCATCCGTGAACTCTCCCTTGCGAACAAATGTTCTATTCTCATTATATGCAGAACATATGTTCTAGTCAAGGCAAGGAGAAGTGGAAACAATTGGGAAGGGGTGGAGACTGTGGAAATCATCTTTTTAGGAACCGGTACATCGCATGGTGTACCTGTAATCGGCTGTCAGTGTGATGTCTGCACCAGTTCGAACCAAAAAAACAAACGCAGCCGCAGTTCTCTCATGGTTGTGGAGCAGGGGGTTCACATTCTCATTGACACAGCAACTGAGTTTCGTCTGCAGGCTTTGGAGAATAAAATCGACCGCGTAGATGGAGTGCTGTATACTCATTGCCATGCTGATCACGTCTTTGGCTTTGATGATCTGCGGACTTTTGGCTATCGCCAAAAAGGCCCCGTTCCGCTTTACGGGAATGAACCAACCATTACCGAACTGCGCAGCGTCTTCTCATATGTTTTCCGCAAGACGCAGGAAGGTGGCGGAAAACCACAGGTAGAAACCCATGTTGTCGAGGGACCCTTTGTGCTGCAGGGTGTTGAAGTGGTTCCCATTCCTATTTTTCACGGTGTATTACCCATTCTGGGGTACAGAATTGGGAAGATGGCGTACATCACCGACTGCAGCCGTATTCCTGCAGAATCACTAAAACTTCTAGATGGCCTTGAACTCCTCATACTGGGAGTCGTTCGCTATGAGCCCCATCCAACTCACATGCATGTGGAGCAGGCGCTCGAGCTGATAGAAACACTCCAGCCCAAGCAGGCTTTTTTTACTCACATATCGCACTTGCTTGACCATGAAACAGTAAACAGAGCTCTACCTTCTGGTGTGCAGCTTGCTTTCGATGGGCTCCGCCTGCAGATAGATTGAATCAAAGATCCACAGTCATTCGGTTAAACTGCCAGCATATAGTGTAGTGATCCTCATTTTTTATGGGTAGGGGAGGAGATCATGTACACCACGGAATATGTAGTGCGGCAGTTTAGTAAGACCCCCCTCAAACATCGGATGAGCAGATATCTCCTGGAAAAGATTCTCAAAGATGAGGATCTTCTTCAGCGTATAGAATTTGTCGCAGCCCGGGATCATCTGCCCAACACGATGTTGGTTGCTCAAACGGGCTACGAGGGGCCAGGTTTTGAACTGGAGTTAGGGGCTGTGGAGACAGAACATATTACCATTGTCAACGACCGTTTGGTCAAAGAAAAGCGCAAGAACTGCAAGATGTGGATTCGCGATCCGGTAGAAGCAGCGGAGGTCCTGGCCAACTTTAAAGGTAAGCTGCATGTGCAGTTTGCCTTTACGGGGCCAATTCCACACTGGTATCAGGAAAAAGTTGTCACACCTAAGCCCGAGTCAGACTCAGATTTGGTACCCGGTTTTGCCGCATTCATTCGGGATCAGATCGGCCTCGCTCTGCTGGGTATTACCTTGAAACACGAGATTGATGAGGCTCTGCGGACACGCAATGAGGAGTTGTTTCGTGAAAAGGCAGCCCTGTACAAGCAGGTCTGCAGGTCATGTTTTTGGCAGCTGTCGTAGCTTCGGCAGGATTTTCACAACAGATGTGGAAACCATATACAGCCCGTTATTGGAGGTTGTGAAGTTGCGCACAGTTGTTCACCATCGAAAAAGTAGTATCCGGGAGTTTGCAGAGACTCTGATCATCGCTGGAGTTTTGGCAGCCCTGATCATGGCATTTGTGGCCAGGGCTTACACAGTGAACGGCGAATCGATGCTTCCGACGCTGAACCACGGCGAGCGCCTATTGGTCGATAAATTATCGTATCGCTTTGTGGAGCCGGCACGCGGTGATATTGTGGTTTTTAAATATCCGGCTAATCCCAGCGAACAGTTCATAAAACGCATCATTGGAGTTCCTGGTGATGTTGTGTCTATCGAAAACGGCATCGTGTATGTGAACGGCCAGGCTCTTGATGAGGATTATATCAGCGGGCCAGCTCGCATCGGTTTTCGCCAGCAGGTAGTTCCACCCGGTACCTATTTCGTCCTTGGTGATAATCGCAACAACAGCGAGGACAGCCGGTTCCGCAGTGTTGGCTTTGTGCCGAAGGAAAACCTTGTGGGCAAGGCAGTTTGGCGGTATTGGCCTTTGATGGAGATGGAGATTATGCGGCGGCCAGAGACGCTGGCAGCCCTTTGATGATGATTATACTTGAGGACATTCCCCAGCTAGATTATTCTCTGGCTGGGGAATTTTTGTTTGGCAGGATTTATGTAGTGGAAGACCGAAGAAAATGTTAACCATTTTTGCGGATATGACATACTCTCGCCCAAGGGAGAAGAAATATGGGAGGGAGTATTGTTGGAACAATCACTTGCGCTTGTCCTCTCAGGCGGGAGTGTACGAGCGGCGGCACACGTCGGTGTGCTTAAAGCCTTAAGCAAGTATCACCTTGAGCCTGATTTAGTTATCGGAACATCGGGGGGAGCAATTGTCGCAGCTCTTTATGCCGCAGGCCGCACTCCACAGGAGTTAGAAGAGCTCTTTACGGCGCATCAATATGCAAAGCGTGACTTAATTGACTTGAACTGGCCAGGTTTTTTAGCAGCTCTTTTCACCCTGAACATCAGGCATATTTCCGGATTGGTGCGGGGGCGGGCATTAGAACATTTGCTTAGAGAGGAGCTGGGTGAGGTACAGCATTTCTCTCAGCTCAACAGAGTACAGCTCATGATTCCGACAGTAAACTTGAACACTGGGCAGCAGGTTGTATTCTGCGATCACCGCCGCTTGGGCATTTCTCTTGAAAATGGAGAATATGCCAACTTCCAAGTACGTGATCACTTGAGCATTGCCCAGGCTGTACGGGCAAGTATCAGTATTCCTGGCATTTTTACTCCAGCTTCTTTTTCGGAGTTGGGCTTCATAGACAGTTATATCGACGGGGGAGTGCGCAATGGATACCCGCTCTCTATCGCCGTTAAGCTCGGAAAAGCCCGACAGATTATAGGTGTGAATCTCGGCTATGCGGGGATGCGGCGAGAAGCAGTTTCTCAGAGTGGGCCATTCGAAGTTTTGAGTCAATCGCTAGACATCATGATGTGGGGCCAGTACCGCGACATCCTCAATGACAGCGATGTCCGGGAAAGCCAGATTGTGACCATTAACCCATTAATCTACGATATCGGTACCTTTGAAACTGAGTTTATTCCGCAGATGATTGCCCGAGGGTTTGCTGTGACCGATCGAATGCTGCAGGAGATGGGCCTTTCACAGCAAAACAGCCGTGCAGTTAATCGGGAGCGATTATTTGCAGGAGTTCAGGGGGCGGAGACATATCCTGAACCGGGTACAGCCTATTTTCAAGAATTGCTCAGTAATCAGATCAAGCCTCAAACACCTCTGGTTAAGAAGCCCAGCCTTTGGGAGACATTGAGGAAGGTCTTGCGGCGCAAAAAAACAGAGCTGGGCTGAAAGCCCAGCTCCGAAGCTGTCAACTTTAGGTCAGCGGGAACATGATCTGCCGGCGCAGTTTGTGAGAACGGTATGCTCCATCCATCAATTCTGTAAGAACCACTGCTTCATCGATGTTGAAATGGATGGGCTCATCCCGCAGGATGGCACCCACAAGTTGCTCCAGAGCACTGGGCAGAGCCGCAGGAAGTTCGGAAGGCTGCACCCAACCTTCTACGCTGCCTTTCACCAGATTTGATCTGAGTTGGATCTGCCTGTTGGGCCCGCCAATCAAGAGGCTTCCTTGTGTACCGTAGAGTTCGAGCGAAAACGGGCTGTGTGCCGATAAGAAGGAAGTCTCGTTGATGGCAGTAGCTCCGTTCTCAAATTCAATGACCGCTACAGCGTTATCTTCTACTTCTTTTCCGGTAAGATGAGTGAACATTGCTGAAATTCGTTTGGGTGTGCCTAACAGCCATGCAGCCAAGTACATACCATGCGCTCCTAGGTCAATCATGGCGCCACCACCGCACTCTCCTAGGTCATAGAAGTGTGGAGGCAGCCAGCCAGCCGATGTGCCGTTGTGAGCATTCCGGATCCGGAGCAGGTTTACTTCTCCCAGGAGGCCCTGTTCGACAACCTGTTTGGCAAAAAGGTTGTGGGGTTGTGCACGATGAGGATAAGATATGACGAATTTCACACCAGCCTGATTGATCTCTCTTGCGATAGCATAGGCATCCTCAATGGTGGCAGCTAGGACCTTTTCGGTGAAGACATGTTTTCCAGCTCGTGCTGCTGCGGTAATTACCTCGCGGTGCATTGTAGTTGGTGTATTGACGCATACCGCATCGATCTCATTGTTGCTTAGTACCTTGTCTAAATCCGGTTCAAACGGAACCCCTAGTTCACGCGCGAAGGCTTCGCCGCGGGTGGGGTTGCTGTCCCAGACGAGAGCGATCGTTGTTTCTTGGTGCTGTCTGATCTCTCTTGCGTAATCTGGTGCGTGTACATGCCAAGCACTGAGCATGGCAAACTTGACCATGCAGCTCACTTCCTTTATCTGATTTTTCGTGAAGGTTCTACAGTAAGGTTCGGCAGTTAACAGGTTTTTCCTGCGCACTATAAATCTGATAGGAGGAGATGTAGTGAAAGCCGTACCATCTGGAATCATCGTTCTGCTGGTGCTCTTGGGGAACTTGCTCGGCAGTATGCCGCTGTACGCCGCAGAACAAGAATTGGGTGCTGAAAGGAGTGTGATGCAGATGTATGTGGATAATCTGCACCCGGGCTGGAACTTAGGGAACACTTTTGATGCTCCTGCAGGTGAGACTACTTGGGGTAATCCGAAGACGACGAAGAAGTTAATTGAGGCGATTGCTGCTAATGGTTTTCGAAGCATCCGCATACCGGTGACTTGGGACCGCAGAATTGGGCCGGCCCCAGATTACAAGATCGATCCGGCTTTCATGGACCGCATCGCTGAGGTTGTGCAGTGGTCCTTGGACGCTGGGATGTATGTCATGCTCAATATGCATCATGACAGCAACTGGATCTTCCATATGGGCAGGGATTACGATGAAATCATAGCGCGGTACTCAGCAGTCTGGGAGCAAATTGCCGAGTACTTCAAAGACTATCCCTTAACCGTAATGTTTGAGGCACTGAACGAGCCGCGGTTTTCGGATGATTGGGGCGAAGACCGGCCGGAGTTTTTTGAATACATCGATGCTCTCTATACTAGATTCCATTCTATTGTCCGTCAATCAGGCGGGAACAATGATGTTCGCCCGCTGGTTTTCTCTACGATGACAGCATCTCCCACCGAAGCCCGGCTACAGAAGCTGGCTGAGACCATGGATAAGCTAGATGATACCAACATCATCGCCACCATCCACTACTACGGCTATTATCCATTCAGCGTAAACATGGCTGGGGCTACTAAGTTCGACAATGACGTTCGCCTAGATATTGTAGGAGCCTTTGAGCGGGCACATCGCATTTTTGTCAGCCGCGGTATCCCTGTAATCATTGGTGAGTTCGGGTTGCTCGGCTTTGACAAACACGTAAACACTATTCAGCGGGGAGAAATGCTGAAGTTCTTCGAGTACGTGACCTATTACGCTCAAGAAAAAGAGATGCCCCTTATGCTGTGGGATAACGGTCAGCATTTCCAGCGCAGACAGCTAGAGTGGAATGATGAAGGGCTCTATAACGTGATCATGGTGACAGGAGGCCGTTCATCGTATACGAATAGCGACTCGAT